>JADEXV010000213.1 GCA_015206945.1 Nostocales cyanobacterium LEGE 12452
TTGCCGAATAATCTGGTATGACTTGCTGCTCAACAGAGATAGCCTCTTGCTTTGGTAGAGCAACTCCACCAGAACGCTGATCTATTAAAACCTTTATCTGAGCGATCGCATCTGCCATCTCCTGCCTAATCACCTGTTTTATCTCTTCCCCATCAGGTGTAGACGCAGCTAAAGCATTTACTTCTTGTTTAACTATTTCCTTAATCTCATCACCATTAGATAATGCCAGCCCAGCTTTTGACTGTCCCAAGATTCCCTGAAGCAATCTTGTCGCTGTGTGATTTAATGACTCATTTTCCGAAACTTGAGTTTGGACTAATTGGCATTTAGCGGCAATGAATAGAAGGTAAGAGAAAGTTACCCAACATCTTTCAGAGGCTGAGTTGAGTTGAATCGTTGAAAAAAAGCAGAAACTAAGCAGCAGTTAGATTAGCATTTTTAAGTGATTCTTCGGTTTTAGGTTTTTTAGATGCGTGTTTTTTGACAGTGGGATAACGGGGACGTAGAGGTGGCTGATGCCCTTGGGCGCGACCAGGTGATTTACCGCGAGTTTTAGGGGGTTGAGCAGGAGTACCAATTGCGGCTAAAATTAGTGGAAAGGCTTGTGCCACAAGTCCTGGAGACAGTGTATCCTGATTCGATTGCCAAGGCAATGGGGAGTCGATACAGGCAACTCTAGCTAGCCAGAGTTGCCAAGTTAACAGGGGCATCAGGTCACTCCATCGCTCTGCTGCCTGAGTAGAACTAAGTTGAGGGTGTGTCCAATACAACCTCTGCTTCGCAAATCGATACCAATGCTCAAGGGCAAAACGGCGTAAGTATTTGTGCCAGAGATCCTCTAATGCAGGCATTGTCTGACCCAACCAAGCTAGCCATAAGGGTTGGAACTTACGATTACGTCCTACTGGTTTGATGACCTCGACGCGAATAATTTCCATTGCCCGGTTTGGGGATTGAAGAAAATGAAACCCACTCCAACGCATTACTTTAACTCGACCAATTTTCGGGTCTTCAACTTCTAGAGTTTCAGTTGCCACAGGCCAAGTTTCCGGGTCATTGAGCTTAAACTTATGACCATGTTTACAAGGTGCGCCTCGTCCTTTGTAAGTACCGGGTGTACCCCATACACATCGGTTAGATGCTAAACGTAACAACAGGTCTACGTCAATTTTCTCCGTAGCTTGGACAAACTTGGCGTTGCCATAACCTCGGTCATAAGCGGCAAGCGGCCTTTTTCCTAACTCACGAGTGATTTGTTTAAGTTGGAATGCTGCTTTACTGTTTGGCGTTTCAAAGGTGGTGAGCCGTTCATGTTTCAACGGCAATGCCCAACTCCCATCCGCCTCTGGTATCCACGCTAGCGTGCTGTAACTTTGTCCGATGCCTATACTTCCCCTGGAGTCCCCATGAAAAGTTCTTTCTTTTAGTGTCTTCGCTTCTGGTCTTGCCCAAAAACTATGATCCCCTGCTAGAAATGGCTGTTCATCCGTCGCTACCTCCTGTACCAGCAGCTTCATCAGTTTCCTTTTCGGTGGACGACTATCGTGCAGTGCTGCATAGATGCTCGACCATTGCCGTCGAAATACTGGGCTTTGTGACAAGCTTACAAACGATGGGATACTCGGGCTTGTTAATACTGCATCCATCAATTCAAATACTGCATCTTTAGCCTTTCCCAAACAATCGTAGATACCTTGGCGGAATTTTTCTAGTTGTGTCAGGATCATCACGTCAATGATTTATCGATTACTTTCATTGACTTTACGGCAGTCAGTGTTACTGCTGACTGCTTTTCTCCAGCTTTTTAGTCCAAACTCCAGAGCTAAATGACATACTAGTAATTTTGCGACAAGGCATGGGAATACTAAAACAAAGTGTCACAGATTCTTATTGCCATCAGCACGAAATGCAAATTAACCCTAATCAATTTCTACCACCGAGGCGACCACTACCAGTAATTGTGCTTGCTGATGTCAGTACCAGTATGGAAGGCGAAAAAATTACTACCTTGAATGCTGCACTGGTAGAAATGCACCAAAAGTTTCAGACTGTGCATGATACCCGTTCTGAGATTCATACTGCCATAATTACATTCGCCAGCAATGCCCAACAAATTCTTAGCTTAACCCCTGTAGAGAACGTTAAGATACCTACTTTAGCTGCTGGTGGGACAACTGCAATGGGAGCCGCTTTCAATATTGCTTTACAACTGTTGCAGGATGAGCAACAAATGCCAAAACGCTCTTATCTTCCCACTATCGTGTTAGTTAGCGATGGTCAACCTAATGATGATTGGGAAGAAGCACTGCAAAAGCTTTTAGACTCTGAGCGAGGAAAACGTGCTGTACGCTTGGCTATAGGTATTGGTGATGATTGTGGCTTTGATGTCCTCAAGCGTTTCGTAAATCATCCCGAAATTCCGGTCGTGCGTGCAACAGAGGTTAGCAAGCTGATGGACTTTTTCCGGATTGTCAGTATGTCGGTTATGGCGCGTTCGGTAGCTCAAAACCCAAACTCCACCAGCAATTTTCCACTACATTTGTTGAATGATGATGACGATGATTTGCCGTTTGATTAAACCGAAAGGATCAAAGTGCCTAAATTCTCTTTTCCAAAACCAGGTGCAGTTATTCGAGATATCGAAGGGCGACGCTATAAATTAGTTGCACAACTAAATCAAGGAATGCAAGGAGCAATATATACCACCGAAGATGAAAATATCCTCGTGAAAGTCCGCAAACCGCCTGACTCTAGTTCAGCAGATTTTCACAAACATCTGCGTATTTTAATCCGCCGCAATTTAGAGGTTGATGCCTTGGTGTTACCTCGTGCTGTTTTGGATGAGCCTTACTTGGGCTATGTGATGGAGCGGGTTAATGACAGCATTCCATTGGCGGAATTAGTGTACCCCAAAATACTTACTACTAATTGGCACGTTGCTACAGGAGGATTGCGTCGTCGCTTGAGGATTGCTGCTCAATTAGCCAGAACCATACAGCAAATCCATCGCAATGGTCTTTGTTACGTGGATTTATCTTGGCAAAACGTCCTAGTATCATCAGACCCCAAGCAAACTTTTATTAAACTTATCGATGCGGACAACTTGATTGTTCCGGGCACATCGTTTGCTGAAGTTAGGGGCAGTCCTGGGTTTATTGCCCCAGAAATTTTGAAAGAGTCTTGCTTTCCGGATCATGCGTGCGATCGCTGGTCTTTGGCAGTGGCAATTTTTCATTTGTTAGTGCTAAATCATCCCTTTTTTAGAGATGAAGTCCTCGAAGGTGAGCCGGAATTAGAGGAAATGGCTTACCGGGGGGAACTGCCTTTTATAGACTCCAGAGACAACGAACAAAATCGCTCGTCTGTAGGTTTACCATTAGGTCGCGTGTTAACTAGGAAACTCAGAGACTTAAGCCGCCGAGCTTTTGAAAATGGTGTAGCAGACCCTTGGGCACGACCATCGCCAGAAGAATGGCTAATTGCTTTGTTGGAAGCTGCGGATCAAACCACACTTTGCCCCAAATGTGGTGCTACTACCTATTTACCAGAAATGCGAGGTACTCCCTTCGTTTGTGACTGGTGCGGACAAACAAGCGATCGCCCAATTGAACTTGGTTTCTTTGATGTAGATCCAGCTATTGATAACTTAGACGAAGACGAGCGCAAGGAATTGATCAGAAATAAAAAACCCCATCGGCTAGTTTTAGATAAAGAACAGAGGATACTTCCTAACCGCTTGGTGAATGGCGACCCAGAAGCAACTGGCGATGCCGGACAATTTGGGGCAAAGCGGAATAGTAATAATGAGTCAATTTTTGGGATCAAAAATTTGAGTCAAAATACTTGGGCAACTAAAGATGCTGCCGGAAACAAATATACCTGTCCTCCTGGTGATTATGTGTGGCTATTCAATCAAACGGTAATTCTCTTTTCATCTGGTATTAGAGCAAAGGTGCGTAATCCTTACCCACACATGGGGGGTCAAGGATGAAATTATTTGACTTGAAATTTGGCAAAGAGGTAAGCGGACGTTTTTTGCTGCAAAGAGGTACGGCACAGTCAGATTGGGAAGATAAAATAGTTGAATTACAACGAATTGATGAAGGTATTCTTGGCTTTGAAGTTCCCAACAATAATGATTCCGATTTGGTAATCGAAGTTGAGCCAAGCTCTGCTGATGCCAAGGTATTAATGTGGGAATTGCAATCAGGGCAGGTTAGTATACTTGCTTGCATTATGAAAGCAGCATCTCAGGAAGTTGAAATTAAAGGACAAGCTTTTACTCTCCCAGAAGCTGAAATTCCCATACAGTTGCAAGTGGCGCTGACTGACGAATTTATCGAGACAGTTGTGATGCGCCAGTGGTCGAAAGTAAAGACGTTTCAAGATGCGAAACGCTGTTTGGAGCGGGAGTTTTTGCTTGATAAATTTGGCTATTGGTTTGTTAATTCTGGTGCTAGCGATCCAGATTTGGAACGGGGATTTACTGTGGTTGGGGCTGATCTCGCTCTTGATTTGACTTTTAGTGATGATAAGCAACAATTGCTAGCAAAACGAATTGTTAAACATCGTGGGCAAAATCTTGATCGCCGCCCTATATATTTAATGCGCCAATCGTTAGAGTTCTGCGACAAAACAGCTGCTAGTACTATATATTCGGCAGCAATTGCAGCCCTTGACAAAGCTGTTAGAGAAAATAATAGTTGGATTGCCAGTTGGAAGCATTACAACTCAGAAGAAGGAAGAATTTTAGAAGAGCGTTTTGGATCTTTGCCACCTTTACGCTATCAAGGCAGACCAAAACTAAAATCTGATGACAGTAGTAAAACTTTACTAATTTTTAACTTAGAACTATCAGCCAACCTTAAGCCTTGGGTTGAGCATATTTCTGGTGATGGACTGCCAATAATAATAGAAAGCAATGGAGGTAAACCAGAAGGATTAGCAGTGGATTGCGACCAGAAAAATAAGCGCCTCACAGTTGTTTGGGAAAGTGATAACGAGCCACCCAGTAATGGAATAATTTCTCCCTCTATGGCTTTGGAGGAGTCGAAACTCAAAAAACGTGATAATGCGCTCAAGACCTTGGAATCTGCACGCGCTGGCTTGCCTTATTTAGGCTTAATTTTTGAGGGAAAAACCTTTGAGCGGGCAATTTCTCGCCAAAAAAAGATAATTACAAAACCAGCACGCAAGATGTTTGGGGAAACCGGGCCAACGCCAGATCAGGAAAAGGCGTTACGCATTGCACTGTCTACACCAGATATTGCCGTCATTCAGGGACCGCCAGGAACAGGGAAGACAAGGGTGATTCAAGCATTACTGACCATGCTTAATGAAGGGCGTAATACGAATGATGGGTTGGAAACAGTTTTGGTCACGAGTTTGCAGCATGAGGCAGTGGATAATGCGATCGCAGGCATGAGCCTTTCAGGACTTCCTGTTGACCGACTTGGAGGCAAAAAAGGGGAAGATCGAGGAGCCGAGGTAATTCAAGCGTGGGGCGATCAAGTTATTAAGGTTGTGCGATCGCACTTAAATAACGAACCTTCTGCAACTCGCACCCTCATCGACCAACTTAAAGGTAGCCTCTCCCATTGGCGCACTTCAGCAGGAGGAAGGGAAGGAACCCGTGAAATTATTTTAGCTTTTCGCAATGCGGCAGAACAGTTTTTATCTGCCCAGCGAATAGCCGAATTAGACCGTCTCGCGGCTACTGTTCCAACAGTGCAGACTCAGCCCAAGCCAGTGATTGAAGATGCCGAAGATAGGGAGGAACTAGAACGCAGATTGAATCAGCAGTGTACAGCAGAAGAAAATTTTAAAGATGATGGCAATCGACAGGCTCGGAGATTGAGACGCTTTTTGGAGCCTTATCTTGATAATCTTTCACCCGATATTATTGAAGCTGTGGAAGTTGCTGCTGCTTGGACAGAAGAAAATACAGCTTATCGGGAACCCTGGATATCCTTGCAAAACGCCTGTATTGGCATTCGCCAACAACTACTAGAGATTCCCTTTGCCGCCCCGATCGCCGAACAAGATGTGTCCGATCGAGAAATTGAGCAATGCCTCCTAGCTGCGATTGAGGAAGTTGAAGTAGCCCGCGACCAAAGTGTAGAAGGACAGCAAGAAGCGCTGGAGTTATTTGTGCGTTATTTAGAAGAAGATCCAGCCCATGTCAGAGAAGTGATTGGAAAATATTCACCAATTCAAGCTACCAGTTGCGGACAAGCAGACTCAAAGTATTTGGGAATGGCTAACCGGACTTTTAACTTAGTTGTGGTGGATGAAGCCGCAAGGGCAAATCCCCTTGATTTATTAATACCAATGGTAAAGGGACGGCGGGTTATCCTCGTTGGCGACCACAAACAACTTCCTCACGTTTTAGAAAGGGAAATTGAGCAGAGTTTGGCTAAGGAGGGGGATGAAAAGCTAAAGGATATATATGGTAAAAGTCTATTTGAAAGACTTTGGGAATCACTGCCCAAACAAACCGCTATCGATGGTATTGAGCGGACTGCCCAGCTAACGGATCAGTTCCGAATGCATCCGACGATTGGGCAATTTGTCAGCGATCGCTTTTATCCTGAAAGCCCCCTTAACTCTAGTTTTGTCAAGCCAGAATCACGACCGAATTATACAGGTAAGTATAATCTAAAACCCGTTGCTTGGTTAGATGTGCCTAAAAGTATTGGGAGTGAAACTCGTGCTGGCAATCGTAGCTGGCAGCGTGCTGCGGAAGTTGACCGGATTATGTGCGAACTGCGTCGTGTACTTCCCCCCATAGCGGAAAAATACCCTAATTTCGACCCAAGTAAACCAACGGGAATGGTTGGGGTGATTGCATTTTACTCAGCCCAGGAAGAAGCAATCAAAGACGCGATCGCAGACCTTCGCCACGGGTTGCCAGAACATTTACAGCGTCGGGTGCGAGTGGGAACGGTCGATGCTTTCCAAGGACGGGAATATGATGTAGTTTATCTTTCCACCGTTCGCTGCAATCAGGAGGCATCTATTGAAAAGCGTCTTGGTTTCACAGCACTTCCAAATCGGCTATGTGTTGCATTTAGCCGCGCCCGTTGCGTACTAATTGGAGTAGGAGACTCTGCTTGTGTTGCGTCTTCGCGTCCTGATGGCACACCTTACTCTAACAGCTTAAAAGCTTTTGTTGATTTGTGTCGAAGTGAGCAGGGTTATGCAGATGTCTGATTTTGATGATGAATTGCTGTTTGATGATGATGAATCTTTACCTGACGAACTGATACTGTTACCAAGCAATCAAGTATCAGATGCAAAACCTATAAATATTCTTTTGTTTGCCCAGCAGCAGGCGCACACTGATCAACAGCAAAACATATTATGGCCTGTTTATGGTTGGAGAATCGCTGCCCCACAAGTAACAGAGCGCAAATTAGACTTTTTGCAGCTAACTTCACTACGGTTAACCCATGCCGGGGTAACGCGCCACCAGGATCAAGCACAAATGCTGGGACAGCACAAAGATTTTCTTTTTAATGTCATGTTACAGCTAGAAAATCAGGGCTATATTGACAGAAAAGCTTGCTTGACTGATAAAGGAGAGAAAATTCTTCAGCAAGATGGAAAAGACGATGAAGAGAAAACAGAATATGGCTGGATTTTTCAGGACGCAACAGCCGGTGAACTTCTAAGTTGGTTTTACACTAAAAGCTTACGCTATGCTGACTCTAGTCGTTCAGATGTCTCCCAAGCTTTTCAACTTCCGTGGATACGGCAAACACTACCTACACCCAACGCTGCTGATGTGACATCGGCAATCAAAACTCAGCGTCGGCTGTTAAAACGAATTCAGGCTGATGGCTTGAATACAGAAGCAAATAATGCTGTTTCTGATGCCTATGGTTTTACTGAAATCAGTAAAGCAGATACTCTGACGCAAAGCAATAACACAAAGGTAGAGCAAACAGAAAATTTTGGTGTGCGTCTGTTAAGTAAACGACCGCAACAGTTTTATTTGCTAGTTTCTTGCATTGTTGAGGGAACATCCGATGGTCAATTTTCTCTACGCTGTCCTTTTGGGCTTCCAGATGGTTTTCGTTGGGTACGTCTATTGAACTTTGCCCCATCCCAGTGTGAAGAAGGCAAGAAAATTGTAGAGCATTTGCAGTCCGAGAGCCGTGAAGCGTGGAAACGCAAGCAACCTGGAGAAATTGAGCCGATCGGTTTAGCAAGGGAAGCCTACGACAAAATAATATTTGAAGTCGGCTCTGTGCCGGACAAAGTTTGGCAGCAAGTTTGGAAAGAATTGGAACGCTTAGAACAATCGCGTACCCTTCTAAGACGTGGTTTCGATGAGACAGACACAAGTATTACGCGATCGCAAAGGGTTTTAGAGCAGTTAATGTTTACTTTACTGCAACTAGATACAATTCCTGCAAATATTTGGGAACCATATAAAAGTAGGGATACATTGCAACAATGTTTAAAAGATACAGTTGTTGCCTGCGGTGGAAGCGAAATACCAGAGCGGATTTTATTTACAAAGTTAGGAGCAATCCGTAATGTTCTTGATGGTGGTAAAGACTCTTTACGACCATATCTTGTGACATTTTTACTATCAGCAAGTCGGCGTAACAGCTTACATCGCAGTATTTTGGAATATTTACTTAAAAAACATTTAGATTTTTTAGCAGATATAGAAAAAATTGCCCATATCCGCAACACAATTGGCGCTCATGCTGGTGGCAGCCACAACGAACCAATCATTTTGGTTGAGGATTTAGTAACAAAAACATATCAAATTGTCCGGTTAGTTATTCAAGCATGGCGATTAACAAATAGCCAATTATCAAAGGAGGTATAAATGGGTAAAAGAACTAGGAATTTCAATATAAATCAGAAGCTTCAGCAACCAACTACTCCTCAAACTAATACTCAAAATATTGCTGATGTTGCAGTGACTCCTCAAAATGTGTCAACAGTTAATGCACAGCCCCAGGATATTCATAAACTCCAAGATAAAATCAATGAACTAGAATTTCAGTTAGAGGAACAAAAAGAAATAAACGCAGCAAAAGAAGCTGAGATTGCCACAAGAGAACAGGAATTAGCCCAACAGAAAGTGCAAGCTATTAATGGCTTTAAAGAATTAGAAGCTATGGCTCGTCAGGAATGGCTAACAGAAAAAAAACAGGAAGTTATAGTAGAACGTCAACAAATTATAGAAGCAGCACAAACGGAAGTTGACAAAAAGTTAAGTGCCGCACAAACGGAAGCTGAAAAAATTATCAAGGAAGCTCAAAAGTTAAAGCTTGATGTCCAAAATCAAGCAGATAGTATTATTGAACAGGCAGAAACTCTAGCCAACGAACATAGACAAAGAGCAAGAGAGCAAATAATTAAAGAAATCCAGACGAAGGAAGAAGAATTAGTAAATTTCCGTAAGGTACTTGACGATAAAGACAGGTATCTTGAAGAAGAAGATAAAAAGCTGTCAAGGCAAATTAAGCAGATTGAACGCCGAGAAGAAGACTTAGAAGAGGAAAACAAGTGGTTAGCATTGCAAAAGAAAAAACTACAACATAAGGAACAAGAACTAACTCAACGTGAAAATGCTTGTTCAGAAGAGGCAATTAATAGGTTGATAAAAGAAAGGGAATATATTGAACAACAACTTCAATTAATTCAAGATGAAAATCATCGGCTGAGGGTAGAATTAGAGAGCAATAAAAATATGCTCTTAAATATATCAGGTTCACCAGCAAAAATTTTACAAGATAACAAGCTGCTAGAAAATAAGCTTAGAGAATATGAGAAATTATTTGAGCAATATCCATCAGAAATAGAGTTAGCAGAACTTCGCAGGCGTGCCGAAGCAGCAATTGATTTTGAAGCTAAGTATCGAGATTTGCAAGCCAGGGTTGATGACTTAGAGCGTATCCGTCGCCAGCAGCATTCAGAGAGGATGGAGACAGAACAACTTCGCAAAGAGAGAGATACTCTCAAGTTACTAAATCAGTATTTGAGTGAACAAATAGAAGAACTTAAACGGATGCTTGGTCAATTGCAAACCAGTCAAATACAAGCGTTTGGTAATTTTGCTTCTATGGATAGAGAAAATGAAAATATTTCTGACAGACCTCATGGTGTTGCTGTTAATAATCTAAATGAATTAGCTACTATAAGTCGTGCTTGGATGGGTAGTTTACCAAGCCGCCAAGAGTTAGAAATGGGAGAAGCTGAAACCTCATATTTCGCTCATTATTATGATAAACATACGATTCGCGCTTTTATTGCCTCAATGGCAGCTTCTAGACTAATTATTATTCAAGGTCAGAGTGGTACGGGTAAAACCAGTCTGCCAGAATATTTTGCTTATGCCATTGGTGGTAAATTTGCCCGAATTGAAGTTCAATCTAGCTGGCGAGATAAGCTTGATTTGCTTGGTTCTTATAACTCTTTCTTCCGCGTTTTTAATGAGTCTCAGTTTTCTAGGGCAATCTATGAGGCAGGCACAAATCGTTACTGCAATCATCCTTATTTCATAGTTTTGGATGAAATGAACCTGTCACGGGTGGAATACTATTTTGCCGATTTACTTTCAATTATGGAAGGTCGCCCAGAGGATAGAGAAATTGAACTACTAAACCACGACCCTACTGGAGGTCAACTTCCCAAAGGAATTAGATTGAAAAAGGGTGCAGTCCAGCTACCAATCCCTGATAATGTCTGGTTTGTTGGCACCGCAAATACGGACGAATCTACATATGAGATTACCCGTAAAGTTTACGATCGCGCTCAAGTTTTGCAAATAGATGAACCTTTCCCGCAAGAAAGTTTTGATACCACACAACCAGCAAATCTAACAATCCCAGATTTTCGCCAAGCTGTACAAAAGGCGATCGCCAATTTCAGAGATACAGATCGAGAAGCTGTAGAAGGTTGTCTTAAACTCATTAGTTCGGCATTGCACGAGTACTTTCAAGTAGGGTACGGACAACGCCTGCTAGACCAACTTTCTATCTTCCTTCCCACATACACTGCGACGGGTGGAAAACTTGGGGAAGGTTTAGACCACTTTATCGCCAGAAAGCTGCTTTGGCAGGTACAAAACCGTACTGATCCAAATGTTCGTTCTGGTTTACAGGAAGTACGAGACATTCTTGAGGTAAGTTTTACAGATAACCCGCGGCTGGGAAGTGCTGCAATTTCCTTAAAACTTTTGGAACGCGAGATTAACAAATTTAAACGGTAGATTATGGCACATCTTTTTTTACTCAATCGTTGGACAGGCAAGCTAGAACGATTGCAATCTGGAGAACGCCGCCGTTTAGAGAGTATAGATGACTACCGTATTCAGATTAATTTTACCCCTGCTGATGGCGAAACTGAAATTACGCTCAACGATAATAACGATAATACTTACATCCGCACAAATGAAACAAGCTGTAATTTCCCCATAACAGTTGATGCTTTTGGGTGCTGTTCGGTACGTATCGCCTGTAGAGATTCTGGAAGTATTGGGCGGTATAAATTTGAAGTGCCATTGCGAACACAATTGGATGAGACAATGCGAGTGGCTTTGGCACTTTTCGCCGATCAAGCAAAAGGAATAGAAGCAACTATATCAACAGAGCAATTACTCAAGTTGCCGTTTTTCTCCCCTGGTACTATTCGTGATTCCCTTACCAATAAAAATGCCCTGGAACTAGATGAAGCGATCGCAGAAGTTTTACCATCTTTACTGAGGGTATGTAGCAAACCACGACGCACTTTAATAGTAGAGCGTCGAGTTATGCCCATAGACAGAGCAAGACGTATTCCGCCTGATGCAATTGAGCATTTAGCATCTCGACCGGAATTATGGCAATCTCGCACTGCAACGCGCATTACTCCGGCACAAATTAGAAGCGAAGTGCCAGAAGAAACTCTTGACCTCTATGAAAATCGCGTGGTTGCTACTCTAGTGCGAAGGTTGCTGCGCTGGATGGAACAAAGACTCCGGGAAATAGACCGCGCCTACTACCAAACACAAACGCTGCATGAAAACTTATTTGCAGAATACCGATATAATCGCTTCCGAGAAGATCGATTGAAAGCACTTTGGCAAAATCTAGATGCCGTACAAGACTATTTGCAGCAATACGAGCAAGCACAAGCACTAAAAGATAAAATTAGCCGCCTATATTCTGACACCAGTAGTTGTTTAGACTCAGTACTTTATAAGAGTTTATCTAGCAAACCAGATGTGATATCTCCTTTAAAACCAACTAACATTTTGCAAATGGATACAGACTATCGGCGTTTGCGCCAGTTGTGGGAGATGCTGGACAGATTTTTTAGCAATCCCGACCAGCAGAATATAGAAAAAGAGCGAGATTTGTTATCAGATTACGCTAATTACATTCATGGCTGCGTACTTTTGGCTTTGCACTGGATTGGGTTTGAAACTGCAAAAGTGAAGCCAGAGAATTTTCCAGAAGAATTAGATTTTCAACAAGCACTCCAGTGGGAAGCATGGACAGCAGTTGTGCAGCCTCCCGAATCAGGTAATTTCAAGATAAATATTGAGTTGATCTGGGAGGATCTGAACACTAATACTCATAAATGTTCTCATCCAACCCGCATTAAACTGGTACTGATTCCATTAGCGCGAGCGTTTTTTGGCGATCGAGATGAAATTAAAAAGACTTTGGACACTCTCTATGATGCAGGTTTGTCCCAAGGTTCTTCAATTGGAAATACTTCCAAACGTCAAAATCGCAACAACCAAGTGCAGACTTTTGTCGTCTTAGTACATCCCACAGATCCACGAGATAGAGAAATAAGTGAAGATGTTACGCCAGACTTAATTCAAAAAATGCTGAATATCGGCGAAAACTTTATGAGTCCGGATGATTATAAACGCTTTGTTTCCACTTTTGATGGTAATGCTTTTGTTCGTAGCGTTGGTATGATGCCAGCTAGTCCACTTGATTTAAGCACTCTTGAACGTTTTCAGAGATTATTTCGCTTTCATACCTTGGGAGTCGATTTGGTTTATGGCATTCATCCTTCATATTGTCCAGTGTGCAGTTATGACCTGAGTGATGTGTGTTTGCAGTTTAAGGAAAATGAGGGCGATTGTCCTAACTGTCATGCCAAATGGAGTTGGCGAACTTGTAAGAATTGCGGTGGTAAGACAGCAAAACTGGAACCTATTAAGATAAAGCGACAAACTAAAACAGAAACTAAATGTTCCTATGCTGTGAAAGCGATGGCTAAAGAGCAACTGCTAGGACGTGACTTACTTTCGGCATTGTGCAGTTCTGATGAAACACCAGAGTCGGGAAGGATTCGCATCATTTGCCCTCACTGTGGAGCTTGTACTGGGCAGGGTGAAACGTTATCAAGATGTGATAGATGCCGTAATAGTAGTTTTGGAAGTAGTTAGTTTGTCGCTGTTGAGGGCTTTTTCATTGGTGTTCAAAGGTTCTGGCAATTTAGCATAACAATTGTCTGAATTGCCGTTTAAATGAGATATCAAGAAAATACTCACAAATCGCCTCAATTGACCCAACACTGTTAAGAATCAGGAAAGCGATGCCTACGGCGGCAGGCTACGTTTCTACTGCTAGTTTTACCTTCTCTAGGCGTGCGCTCGCTTGTACGTCTTCCTCTAAAAATGAGGGGAGCAATCTCTAAATATTTAAAATCAAATATTAGTTATTATTTTTAAACATTGCTTTTGTAAATTTATTAACTCCAATGATTTTGATTCCAAACTTGTAAATACAACGCTTGGTTGATTAACTTTTCTTACCAAAGTAATTATTTTTTCTTCAGCATTTATTTTTCTCAAAATATGGTGAATTAAATCACTTTTGGATTTATTATATTTTTGAATTTCTATTTTTTGTATTTTCAGTAATGGATATGAAAATATACCTTTTATGAGATTTACCATATTTACAGGATTATAACTATTTATAATGGTATTAATGCTATACTTCTTAAAACCCAGAGA
>JADEXV010000214.1 GCA_015206945.1 Nostocales cyanobacterium LEGE 12452
GGGTATGTTGTCAAGAGATGGAGGGAGGACTGGTGAGATATTAGTTGGTAAGCTATTGGCGTTAGAAGATAGTCTGGGTGGTAAATTCCGCAGTTGAGGGATAGCACCAGCACCAGCTTGGGGACTTGACCCAGTTGGATTCTGTCCTAAATTTGGTAATATGGCAATTTCCTGTCCTGGGATTTTGCTGGATGGTGAAGGCATCGCTCGATTACTAGGAAGAGTTGCAGTCGTACCTTGAGGTATTGTCAATGCATTTGGTAGTGGTGGAGAGAAACTAGAACCAGGCGCTGTTAAAGGTGCTTGAGGTAAAGTGGATGTGGAAAGTGGAGGGGTGGAACCTAGCAAATTATTTGATGGAGGGGTTAGCCCAGGTTCCGGTGTGGGAAAGTTTAGTGAGGATGAAGGTTCTAAAGCAGTCTTTACTGCTTCTGAATTTGATGTTTTGGCTGTCTGCTGTTGCTTTTCTCTAATATTGTTAGCATATTGCCAAGTAACTGGTAAAAAACCTACACCTAATACTAATACTGCGGCAATAGGTGCCCAAGCAGCAAACCTCAGAGTCGAACCTGTGCTGTTGAGAGTTGGAAGTGCCATGACATCAGTTGAGTATTCATCTAAAGCACTTGCCAAATCGAATAGTTGCAGCAAACTGAGTTGAATTACGGGGCCAGATGAATAGTTGGCCAGAGAACCAAGAAATAGGTTGTGAGTTAAATAGCTGCTTGGTTCTAAGTGGATATTTGCCCCTGGAATCTGGGTACTAAAGGCATTTAATGTTTTTGTTGAAGACTTTAATTCCGGCTCATCCAGTGCTGTGCTTGACTCTTGGGTACTGGAGAAACTGACCCAAAAGCTTTCTGGAGACTGTTGGAGAAATTGCTGTACATAGTTGGTGACAGCATCACATAAAGCTTCGAGTTGCTCGCGATCGCCCCGAATTGGAACTCTGTGTTCTTCTGGTAGTCGGGGATCGTCAAAACGTAGCTCAAAACTCAGATGTTTGAGGACAGTTTTCCCCATCCAACGAGACAGAGCTGAACTTTGCGCGAATACTTCTAGCGTGCAAGTCGGTGGTGTGTAGCAACGAATAACTGAATTTGATAGAGGCATGACAGGAACTACGAAGAAGACTATATTGGGATTTTGCAAAAATTGAGCCAGTTGCTTGCAAAGAAAAGTTGGAACGGTGGATTATTCCACTCAGAAATTTGTCAGGTTCCTTCTGTTATGCAAACTGGCGTACAAGCAGGAAGCATTGTTGATAGCGCATCGCTCAAGAGCTAATGACCATCAAAAAGGAATCCTTACCTAGCAAACTTTCATGAGCAAATTTTGGTTGAAGAATTTCAAATCTAAAATTTAAAATTTTGTTGAACGGTCTATAAGTGCTAGCCAGAGACGGCGATGCCCACCAGGAGCGCTGTAAAAAAGTAAATCTACAAGCAGTTTTAGGGCCAGGTTGGTTAGTAAATCCGTTGAGATTTGCTCGTCCTCTTCCATCCGCTCTTGGTAAGTGTTGCAAAAAGCATCAATATAGTCTCCAAGTAAAGCAGCCTGGTGAGGTTCCCGGTTATTTTCTGCCATTTGTTCTAACAGACCAACAGCGCGGCGAATCAATTCCTGGTGCTGTTTGGCTAGATAGCAGATGATCAAAACAAGCGATCGCGCTTCTTCGACATCTAGTTTTTTTCGCCCTCCTTGACCTTTGCGTAGAGGATTTGATTGGCGCAATCGCCATAAAGCTACGCGGTCTGGCACTCTTGACTCTAAATTCAGATCGGTTGCCGCCGAAAGCATTGCCTCTGAACCAATCCCAGTTAAGGCTTCTAGCGCCAACAGCACCAAGTCTAATTGGGTTTTGATATTGTCCCATTGAACTGTGTTCGGGGCTGGAAGCTTGATTAAGTCCTCCCACTGGGAATTTGGAGTGGCTGAGTTGGCGGCCGAGTGCATAACTTTTAGCATAGGTGATCGAGCTGATAGGGGATGTTGCTGTTACCCATTTTGAAACCAGACTCTTAAGAATCAAGCTTGGTTTCCCATAGCTATGAGCCAGAGGCTTCAACTAGCTTTTTTATCTGGTAAACAGTAGGTATCTTTGTCTTACTCTAGATGAAAATTTATTTTCGACAAAGTAAAAAAATATCAATTCTAATTAAGATTTATCCAACTTTCACTGTTAGCTCCGTATCAGAGTATCAATAAACTATTGTTTTAAATGCTAATCGCTAACGATCGCTAAGTAATTATGTAGAATACCTCCTAATTTGTTTGCGTTTTTAAATTTTGAAATTTCTTGATATTTATTACTTGGTCTTAATGTATACATAATTACTCTACAAATGTTTTGACGATTTGCTAAAGGCACTTTTTGCTGTTGGACATTACCCTAAGTGAGTTTCACTTGTGTGCAGCCTGTTATTTCAGTATAGGCTGGGCAACATCAGGACAATTGACGCCTCCATGAATAAAACTGATCGCAAACTTAAAAATTTGATAAAGTCAGCGTTTGAAGATGTTGGGTGATTGATTTACACCAACCTAGTTGGTAATACAGATATAACCGCAAACCACGCACATATCAGAACTCATTTATAAAGTTAATGGGCAGAGGTAATAGTTTAGACATTTACCTATGAGAAAAACTCAAGTCTAGTCTCGTGACTTTGGCTCTCATGTCACTTTCAATTACTGCTTCAGCTTCTTGTAGAGTTTCTATTTCTATATCCATATAATAATTTATGATATATCTTATTTAATTATAATATTAATGTCTAGTAATTATAGGTATTAGATAAAAGGTAAGTAGCGTGGTTTGCTAACCTGTCAACCACGCTT
This sequence comes from Nostocales cyanobacterium LEGE 12452, assembly GCA_015206945.1. Taxonomy (GTDB): domain Bacteria; phylum Cyanobacteriota; class Cyanobacteriia; order Cyanobacteriales; family Nostocaceae; genus Nostoc. The sequence continues at coordinate 2,842 of JADEXV010000214.1, forward strand.
CGTGAATCTCCTAATGTTTAGTTTGGTAAGGGATAAATAGCAAAATATCACTATTTTTATCCCACTAGGCATAACTTTTTTGAGTAGGCATGTCTGACAATTTAAACTAAATCGGGCTACTAATTTGCTGTCTTATCCGCGCACGAAATGCTTTCATTGTCGCATTTCTACCATTAGTTTTACTTAGCATTAAATATTCGGGAATTATTTTGGTAATGGGGAGATTAGTAAAAATAGAACTGATATTTGATTCTAGATATTTCCCATCAGATAGCACATTTATTTCCAACTTGCTTCCGTTCCATCGCCATAGCTCTGGTACTCTTAAAGCTTGATAATTATTGAAATGAGTGCGGGAGGTAATATCAATTTCAATAGCTAAATCTGGAGGCGGGTCGGTTTCTAAATTTATTCTATCTTTGCCCCTAATTTTAGCTTCATTTTGGATATAGAAACAATCATCGGGTTCTACCCCAGCATCCATACTTTCCTTATCAAAAGTCGTAGAACCCAAACTCCAAAATTCCAGATCGAGTTCTTCTAATAAAACTTTTACCAAGTCGCCAATAATAACTTTAGCTACTTCATGCTCTGGCAATGGAGCCATTATTTCTAGCACCCCTTGACTGTAACCTATCCGCGAACTGCGATTGTCTCCTAATTCTGCTAAAATGCGTTTGTATGCCGACCAGGAGACATCTTTAATCAACAACTGATGACCGGCTCTAACAATTAGTTGATTGAGTTCAAGTAACATAGCATTCCTGCTTTTTATTTGATGTGAGCAACGGTAACACCACTGCCGCCATCTGCTTGTTCTGCTGGTTCGTAGTTGTTCACTCTGGAATGCTGTTGCAAAAAGGCGTGAACTCCTTGTCGTAGCTTACCAGTGCCATAGCCGTGAATAATCCAGATCGGGCCTGTAGCTTCCGAAATCGCTTTATCTAAAATGTATTCGGCATCAGCCACGCGTTTACCACGCAAATCGATGGTATTTTGGGAAGTCCGAATGTCTGGGACATTTTGCGGTGGCGGGGTTACTGCTGCTGGGGCTGGTTTCGGTTTGACAACTGGTTCGGCTTTTTGACCATCTAGAGATTCTACGTCTTCCAACTTCACAGTCATCTTCATTAGCCCAAAGCGAACGCTTAACTCACCATCTTGATCGGGGGCAACAATAACTTCTGCTATTTGTCCCAATTTGGGAACGCGGATGCGATCGCCTACTTTGGGCATAAACCCGACTTTGGGTTTTGCTGGCGTTGCTGGCTGATATTGCTGGCCAATTTGATTCAAAGCATTGGTTGCTTGCTGGGCTTCTTGGGCTGTAGGCGTACCTTTCTGCAAACGGCGGATTACTTGGGCAATTTCACCTTTTGCTTGAGCGATCGCTTGTTGCACTGCTACTTCTTGTGAAGCCCGCAAACTGCTTTCCCTTTCCTCCAAACTTGCGGCTTTTGCAGATACTTCTTTGTATAAACGTTCCGCTTGCTGCAACAAAACTTGGGCTTCCGCAGCTTTGGTTTCTTGGCGGCGGCGTTGCGCTTCTAACCCAGCAATCACCTGGTTAACTTCATCTGTGGCTTCTCCCACTTGGGTTTTCGCCTGTTGTACCACTTCTGGTTTTAATCCCAAGCGCAGGGCAATGGTTAAGGCATTAGAACGTCCGGGGATGCCCCACAGCAGACGATAAGTAGGCGACAGAGTACTTTCGTCAAATTCTACAGAGGCATTTTCAAACCGATCGTCTTCGTATTTCAGGGCTTTTAGTTCGCCGAAGTGAGTGGTAGCGATCGTTAGCTGGGAATGGTTGGCGAGATATTGCAACAAGGCGATCGCTAAAGCACTACCTTCAACTGGATCGGTTCCTGCACCGACTTCATCAAGTAAAACGAGTGCTGAGTATTGAGTGCTGAGTGTTGAGTGCTGAGTGCTGAGTGCTGAGTGCTGAGTGCTGAGTGATGGAAAAATAACTCCAGTCTCCTGCTCCCCTGCTCCTCTGCTCCCCTGCTCCTCTGCTTCCCCATTTCCCAATGCTTCTAAAATTCGACTAATTCGGCGGATGTGTCCAGAGAATGTGGATAAACTTTGCTGTAAGGATTGTTCATCGCCAATATCTGCCAGCACTTTATCAAACCAAGGTATTTCTACTGGTTCGCGCGCGGGGACAAATAAACCCACTTTGGCCATTAATGCTGCTAACCCCAAAGTTTTTAAGGTTACAGTTTTACCACCAGTATTTGGCCCGGTAATTGTCACTACTCGAATTTGTGGACTGATTAGCAAATCTACGGGAACTACTGGTTGCCCTTGTTCGTGCTGTTGCTGCCACACTAACAAAGGATGTCGCAAGTTCCGCAAGGTAATCATTTCCCTGTCTTCTCGCTGAATAAATCGCGGGGGATTCGCTCCTAGCCATAAACTATATCGCGATCTAGCGGTTGCCAAATCCAAAGTAGTAGCGATCGCTAACAACCTTTCTAAATCTGGTTTGACTGCGGCTACTTGTTCTGTCAAAACGCGGCGAATTGTTTCTTCTTCGGCTTGCTCTCTTCTGATAATCTGCCGCAGTTGGTTGCCTAGAGGCACTACTGAATTAGGTTCCACATATAGCGTGGCACCGCTGGTAGAGGTATCGTGGACTATACCGGGGATGGCATCTTTTTGAGGTGCTTTTACGGGGATAACAAAGCGATCGCTCCGTTGCGTAATCAGCTGTTCTTGAACTGCCCCAGATTTTGCCTGTAAGATGTTTTGCAGCTTTTGGGTAATTTGGGTGCGTAATCGCCGTAAGTCTGTGCGAATTTCTCCCAGTTTTTGACTCGCGCGGTCAGTTACCTGGGCACGTTCATCAATACAACGGTGAATTTCCTGTTCTAGTTCGGGATAAGTCCGCAAATCAGCAACTAACTCAGTCAATATCGGCAAATCTTCTTGATTGTCGATGACACGGCGCAAATTTCTGGCACCAGAGAGGGTAGTAGCGATCGCTAACAGTTCTTCCCCTGCCAAAACTCCACTGCGTTCTGCTCGTTCTAAGGAATCGCCAATATCTTGAATTCCTTCAAATGACAGTCCCGTGGTCAGGCGAGTTTCCAGTTGGTAGATTTCTTTGGTTTGCTCTAACAACAGTTCGCTTTGGGTCTGAGAATCAGGTATTTTCAGATGACGCGCAGCTGTCGCCCCCAGCTTCGTTGCGGCAAAGGTGGCAAGGTGGTGGCACAGGCGAGGCCATTCTAATAATTCTAAGGTTTCAGATTGGATCAAGGTTTCAACATCTAATCTGAAATTATGGTAACAATTCTAGCTCCTAGATGGCTAAATCTTAAAGGAGAAAATTTTGCTTTAATTCAATCAGCCAGCTAGTCCGTGGCAATAGCTAAGTAATAACTGGCACATTAAACTATCTTTTTTGAGAAAGTACCCCAACACTAACTGCCATCGGAAACAACACAGAAACGAATTAGGCAGCAACTATTTCTTGGGCTAGAACGTAAGGCTGAACGATGAGAGTATTAAATCGCTTACTGCGATCGCCATTCCATTCACCCACTTGTACTGTTGTGGGTTTGGTAATCAATTGTTTATCAATCCACTGTTCCACTGATGGAATGTTATCACTGGCGATCGCTACTCCAACATCCACCAAATCTAGCTCAAGCGCTACCAAAATTACTGCATCTCGTTGTACATGAGGAATTAACCATTCCCACTCTGCCTCATCCAAAATTTCTGTTAATTCCGCTCTTAAATCCGACATTACTTCCCAATGTTTATTTGTAAATGGCTATTTTTACATTATTCACTAGTTCCGAGTTCCTGACAAATGATCAATGACAAATAACTAAACTTCAGATTTCATTTCATCAATTTCAAATAAAGACACAATTACTCCAGCGATAGGAATAGATATAAAAACACCTAATAATCCTGCTACTTTAGCCCCGACTAATAAAGCAAAAAACACCACTACAGGATTAAGATTCAGCGCACCTTGCATAATTCTGGGTGCAATCAAGTTGTCTTGTATCTGTTGGAGAATAATACAAGCTATTAATACTTTCAATGCTAACCAAACACCTTGAGACAACACAAATAGAGTTACTGTGCTTACTCCTAATGTCGCCCCTATGCCAGGAATGATATCAAGAATTCCGACTATTATCGACAATATCAAAGCAAAAGGCACTTTTAAGATTACAAAAACTAGGAACGTCGAAATTGTTAAAAATCCACTTAATAGCAACTGACCTCTAAAAAATCCTAAAAAAGACTTTCTGATGATATTTGTAAATCTATTACGGCGCTGTTTTGGTACTATCTTTAAAATAAAATTCCACAGTTTATCTCCATCCAATAGCATGAAAAAAGCCACAACTGCAATCAGTATAAAAGTTACAAAGTTTGTCATAAACCCTTGTAGAATAGCTAAACTAGTCACAAGAGTTGATACAGCTTGATTCCGCAATTGTTCTTCAATAAAACTTAAATCTATCTGTAAATTACGGTTTCGTAAAAATCCTTCCAGTCCCTCTAATAAAGGTACTAAAGAATTTAAAAATGCAGTGATACTATTAATTAATTGTTGTCCTTGAGATAAAACTGTTAAGCTCACAGTAATTATCAGACCGCCTATAATCACAATACTGAGCAAGAAAACCACCGCAACAGCTATACTATGGGGCAAAAAACGCCGCAGTCCTTGAACAGGATAACTGAGCAGAAAAGCTAAAATTGCCGCAAATGTAAAAATAACAATTACCGCTTCAAAATAAGCTAAAAGTTGTACAATTGCCCAGCCGGAAGCAACTAAAAGCAAAAATCTAACTAATGCCAGATTATTTAATCGCTCCCAAAAATTCTTGGCTTCAAAGCCGCTCATAATAATTCATAATTCATAATACTTCGGCTACGCTCAGTACAAGTTCGTAATTCGTAATTCGTCTTAATTAAGCCCTAAAAACGCTAGTTATTTAGCGCGATAAAGTTAGCCGTCCTGTAAGATTGAGAGTTATTTGTTGGAAGTCCTTTACTTTATTGCAAGAGGAACAGATTTTAAGATTAGAGTAATCTAATAGCGATCGCTACCTCCCTAAAGCATATATCTGTCGTATCTCTAGATTCATCGTCCTAAATCATGCATTTCGTTAATTACTGTGGCACACTTTTGTGTCAACGCTTCCAATTCCTCTTTATTACTGGAACTGGGAGCATCAATCAAGTTACCAATTCTGACAGTGATGGGAACTGCGCGAGGTAGGGGCGCTCCTTTTTGTAAAATCCCTTCAGTACCCCAGACACTTACTGGTAATATTGGGGCTTTTGCTTTCGCCGCCAGTAGCAATGCGCCTCTTTTGGGGTCTGTAATTCGACCATCTGGGGTGCGAGTACCTTGCAAGAAAACACCGACAGCCCAACCTTTATTGAGATATTCTAGGGCGGAGCGGATGGCATTGCGATCGACATTTCCGCGGCTAACTGGGTAAGCACCATACAATTTAATCGCTTGCGCCAAAACGGGGATATTAAATAACTCTTCCTTAGCCATATACGCCACTGGACGACGTACACAATTAGAAACAATCGGTGGATCGAAATAACTAGCGTGATTACTTACTACTAATAGAGGCCCTGATTGGGGGACATTTTCCGCACCATGAATCTGGCCCCGAAAGTAAGCGTGAAGCATGGGGCTGACAACTGACCATTTAAAGGCGTGGTAAAGTGCCAGACTGATCAACGGTTCGCGGTTTTTGTCCACAGAAGATAATGCAAATCAAACTGAATTTAGCATACGCGATCGCAACACCCAGATCAAACGCAACAAAGCTATAGAGATGAATTGCTTTACCCATCTGGGAAAACTAAATCTTCAGCCTAAATATTTACCTCTGCTACTCCATGCTTACCCAGTTTAGACAAATTCTTAAGAGACAGTGGTCTTTGAAGTCTGCCCATATCGTTAAGAAGCACCCCACCTCACTTACCCACAAAACACTAATTAATATGGCACTACGAGTAATGGGAGTAGTACTCGTGTCTGCTGGGGTGAGCTATATCCATGTCATATCCCGTTTGGAAGCCGAGACGCAAACCCAGCTAGAAAAGTACATTAGCGGACGGGGAGAGCAAGAAAGCAACATCTTTCAACTCGCACAGGATAACCTCATTTTCCTGCGCGATCGGCTTTTGCAGGAATTCAAGCAACCCACTAATATTGATTTCCAGGCTGAATTTGAGCGACAGTATTTTTCCTGGAACGATGGTACAAGACGCAATTTTCCCCAAAATCGACCGTTCAAAGACTTTGATTCGACTCGATATGCCGGATTATACATTGGTCGAAATGTGCAAATCACTAAAGAACTAAAACAGCGCCTGCTAAAAGCTAACACCCTGGTTAGTGCTTACGGGGCTGCTTGGTCTAATCGGTTTGTTGATACCTATTTCGTTACACCAGAAAATGCAGCAGTTAATTATTGGAGAGGGCTGCCGATTGCATTAAAGGCACCGCCTGATATCTTCAATCCGAAAGAAGAATATTTTTATATTGCCGATCCTGAACACAACCCATCTCGATTATCTAGGTGGACAGGTGTTTATCTCGATCCAAGTATAAATGTCTGGATGGTTTCGGCAGTTTTACCAGTCTATGAGGGCGATCGCTTCCTGGGCATTGTGGGACATGATGTGGTTTTAACCCAACTGATGGAGCATACGATCCAGGATCAATTACCGGGCACTTACAATCTAATTTTTCGCTCAGACGGTCGTTTAATTGCCCATCCCCAGCGCACTGCACAAATTCAGCAAGCTCAAGGTCAACTCAAAATCGATGCAATCAACGATCCCCATCTCAAGCGTATTTTTCAGCTAGTGACAAACGCTAAACCGAAAACCCACGTCCTGGAAAATAGCCAAGACCATGAATACTTAGCAGTAACTCGCTTACAAGGCCCAGACTGGTATTTTGTCACAGTCTATCCCAAATCACTGCTATCGGGGGCAGCATGGAATACGGCTCAATTTATCTTAATTTCCGGTGCAGTAGCGCTCCTGGTTGAAGTGTTGTTGCTCTTGTCGGTATTGCGCCAACAAATCGCTAAACCCCTTCAGGAATTAACCGCCGCTAGTAACCAACTTGCTAACGGTGACTTTGCGATCAATCTCGATACCACGCGACAGGATGAACTGGGAGGACTTGCTAGTTCTTTCAACAGCATGGCAAGTCAGTTAAAGACTTCTTTCATCCAACTAGAAGAGGTAAACAATGCGTTAGAAATAAGGGTTGAGGAGCGGACAACAACGTTACAAAAGACACTTGAAGAACTACGTCGGACTCAAGCCCAGATGATCCAGAGTGAAAAAATGTCAGCTTTGGGGCAACTGGTGGCAGGTGTGGCACATGAGATTAATAATCCTGTCAACTTCATTCACGGCAACCTCACCCATATACAAAATTACGCCCAAGATTTGTTGGAATTTATTCACCTGTATCAGTCTCACTATCCCAATCCAGTCGCTGAAATTCAAACTGAGGCTAAAGAATTGGATCTGGAATTTATTCGAGACGATCTGCCCAAGATGCTGTCTTCGATGAAAATTGGCACTAATCGCATTCGCGAAATTGTGCTATCACTCCGCAATTTCTCTCGTTTAGATGAAGCTGAATTGAAAGCGGTTGATATTCATGAGGGCATTGATAGTACGTTATTAATTTTGCAACATCGTCTCAAAGATCAACCGCAGCGTCCAGCAATAGAAGTGATAAAAAACTATGGTAATTTACCTCCAGCGATCTGCTATCCCGGCCAACTCAATCAGGTATTTATGAATATTTTGTGTAATGCGATTGATGCGTTAGAAGATGCAAATCAGCAACGCACGCCTACAGAAATTGCTTCACATCCCAACACAATTTGGATTCATACTTGCTTGGTATCTGAAAATCAAATCAAGATTGCGATCGCAGATAATGGTCTTGGAGTTGCAGACACAACTTTAACAAGATTATTTGATCCCTTTTTCACAACTAAAGATGTGGGTAAGGGATCTGGATTGGGTTTATCTATCAGCTATCAAATTGTGACTGAACTACATCAAGGTAAACTTGATTGTAATTCCACATTAGGAAAGGGTGCAGAATTTGTCGTCACCCTACCGATAGAAGCTAAAAAAAATTAACCAGGCAAATTAGCAGCACTCTGGATATTTTCTAATATTAAATCAGGGCTATTACGTTTAATCAAGCCAGTTAGCACTTTACCAGGACCAACTTCCATTACTCGCTCGATACCGTTAGCTGGGAATTGCAGACAAATTTCTCGCCATCTTACAGAACCAGTCATTTGTTTATTCAAGCGTTGCTTTAAAATCTCAGCATCAATAGACGGAATTGGTTCGACGTTAGACAGCACTGGCACAATCGCGGGTTGAAATTCCACAGATTCTAAAATGTCTTGAAATTCCGCAGCTGCTGGTGCTATTAAATGTGAATGAAATGCTCCAGAAACTTTTAGAGGAACCGCACGCTTTGCTTTAACTTGAGTCATCACCGCTTGTACAGCCTCAGTCGTGCCTGAAATTACCACCTGAGCCGAACTATTATCATTTGCTATCACCACATCAGGCGTTAGAGAAAGGACTTTTTCTAACTGTTCGCGGTCAAAGTTCATCAAAGCCGCCATCATCCCATCGATGGAACTATCCATAAGTTCTGCACGACGCTTCACCAGATATAAACCAGCCGACCACTCAAAGACACCCGCTACATAAAGAGCAGTATATTCTCCCAAACTGTGACCAGCAACTAAATCTGGCTGATGTCCTCGTTCTCGAAGCAGGTCGGCAAGAATGCTTTCAACCACATAAAGACTTGGCTGAGTATACAGCGTCTGTGATAACTTCTCTTCTTGAGTTTGACAAATTTCAGTTACAGACCAACCCAAAATATCCTCAGCTTTGGCAAGCTTGTCTTTAGCGGACGGTATATCTAGTAAATCCATTCCCATTCCCAGCGTTTGGGAACCTTGTCCGGGAAACACCCATGCAGTTTTTGTCATTTGTCAATAGTCAGTGGTCATTGGTCATTTGTCATTGGTCATTTGTCGTTGGTCATTAGTGAATAACAGAGGACAAAGGACTAATGACAAATGACAAAATATTTATTTTCCCCATTGAAAGATTGCCGCGCCCCAGGTGAGACCGGCACCAAAGCCGGATGTCGCAACGATGTCATTGGGTTTAATTTTACCTTGTCGTACCGCTTCATCTAAAGCTAAGGGGATGGAAGCAGCTGAGGTATTGCCGTACTGGGCAAGATTACTTATAACTTTATTTTCTGGGATGTTTAATCGTTGGGCAACGGCATCGATAATCCGCTGATTGGCTTGATGCAATATCAGCCAATCTATTTTATCGACGCTGATGTTGGCTTGAAACAAGGCTTTATCAATGATTTCTGGCACTTTTTGCACAGCAAAACGATAGACTTCTTTGCCGTTCATCGTAATTGGTTGGTAAGTGCCTTTGGTGATATTTACATCAGTCACCAGTTCTTGAGAAGTTCCTGCATAAGCAAGGTTGAGGTAATGATTTTGAGTACCATCACTTTTAAGTGCAAATCCTAATAAGCGATCGCTTTTGGCAGCTTGTAACACCACTGCCCCGGCACCGTCACCAAATAATACACAAGTGCGCCGATCTTCCCAATCAACCCAGCGAGAGAGTATATCTGCCCCGATCAATAGTACATTTCTATAGGCACCAGTTCTAATGTATTGGGCTGCTGTAACTAAACCAAACACAAAGCCGGAGCAGGCAGCGGTCAAGTCAAAAGCGACTGCGTTGGTAGCTCCCAATTTAGCCTGTACTTGACAAGCACTACCAAACAAATCATCAGGGGTGGAAGTCGCTAGCAGAATCAAGTCTAGGTCTTCTGGTTTAATTCCCGCAGCTGCGATCGCCTGACTGCTGGCGGCACTAGCGAGTGCACTTAAGGACTCAGATGGCAGAGCTAATCGACGCTGACGAATTCCCGTTCTTGTCGCGATCCACTCATCTGATGTTTCAACTAGTTCGCTCAATGTCTCGTTGTGTAGGGAAGTTGCTGGTACTGCCGAGCCGCTTCCGGTGATTGCTACGCCTAAGTTTTGCACTCTTAATCTCCCAAGCTATCAGCTTTTTGTCCTTTGTTCTTTGTCCTTTGTCAGTTGTCCTTTGTCCTTTGCAAATGACAAATGACCAATGACCAATGACCAATGACTGATCGCTAACCACTCTCGCGCTCTAGGATATATTGGGACTGAATTCGTTGTATCACCTGGTTGTCAACAGCTTCTTTTGCCATGCGAATTGCATTAAAAATTGAAGGCGCTTGGGAGCTACCGTGACCGATAAAACAGACTCCTGCCACGCCTAAGAGCAAGGCACCACCATGTTCTGCGTGATCCATTCGCTGCTTAATCCGCTTCAAGTTGGGTTTTAAGAGTGCTGAACCAATTTGACCATGTAATCCTTGGGGTAATTCTTCCCGCAGAATTTGTAGAATCACTTCTCCGACGGCTTCGGCAAATTTTAACAATACATTACCTACAAAGCCATCGCAGACAATCACATCAAAGTGACCAGAAAGCACATCACGCCCTTCAGCATTGCCAATAAAATTAATTTGGGAATTTTCGCGTAGCAGTTGATGGGCGCGGACTGCTGCATCATTGCCTTTCGAGTCTTCTTCACCGATATTCAACAAACCCACCTTCGGTTCAGCTGTACCTAAGACATACTTACTGTAAGCCGATCCCATAACGCCAAACTGCTCTAAAAACTTGGGGCGGCAATCTACATTTGCGCCGACATCAAGTACCAGCACTGGCTTACCAGCAATAATCGTGGGGAAAACTGTCCCGATCGCTGGACGATCGATTCCTGGCAATCGTCCTAAGCGGAGCAAAGCTGATGCCATAGCTGCCCCAGAGTGGCCGGCAGAAAATACGGCATCTGCCTTTTCCTGCTTGACTAAATCCATCGCCACATTAATAGAAGCCTTGCGCTTGCGTCTAACTGCATTTAAAGGCTCTTCATCCATTGCGATCGCCTCCTCCGCAGTTACGATCTCCACCTGCCCTAAAC
>JADEXV010000486.1 GCA_015206945.1 Nostocales cyanobacterium LEGE 12452
CCCCTGCTCCCCTGCACCCCTGCTCACTGAGCGTAGCCGTTCGCGCAGCGTCTCGTAGAGAAGTGCTGCCACCTTAATCAGGGGGTGGGTCATGGGCAATAGTGACAGTTGAGACAAAATCACTACTCGGCTTGCCGCTCTTAATAGCATCGAAAGTGCCCTTAATAGTACCAGCAATTGGAACAGCAACAAGTGTCCCTAATAAACCAGCAATTTCAAATCCCATCAAAATAGCCACAAAAATCCAGATGGGATTGAGTCCGATAAAATTGCCGAGTAACCTGGGAGCTAACAGGTTATCTTTAAGCTGCTGCATGAGAATCGCCGCGATCGCAACTTGAACTGCTAACCACCAATTTTGTAGCAGCACTAAAATCGTCACCAGGCCAATGCCAAGAGATGCCCCAATAAAGGGAATGAGTTCTGAGATACCGATTAATATGGCAAACAACAGAGCAAAGGGCACCTTCATCACTAAGAAAATTGGTGTCAGGGTTAGCACCATGAACAGTCCTAGTAACAACTGGCTGAGGAAAAAGTTCTGGAAGTTTAGGCGCAAGGATGTGGTGAGGGGATCTCCAATGTTAGAAGGCAAAAGATTGATCAGACCATACCAGACGCGATCGCCATATAAAAGCATATAAAATGCAAGCACGATAACTAACACTACGTCAAGTAATCCTGACAGTAGTGTGCCAGCAAATCCCACTGCCCCAGAAGCTAGCTGTTGCACCACACTCTGAATGTTGGCATTGATTTGACTGCTCACAACCCTCAGATCGATTGGCAAACGTCGTTGTTTTGCTAGCATCTCATACTGCTCTAAGTTTGCTTGACTAGCGGTTAACCAATCAGGGATCTTATTTAACAGTTGGATTGTTTGATCAATAATCAACGGTACTAGGGTAACGCCCAAAATCCCAAGCAGGGTTAATGTTGCCAGTAAAACTATGATCACCGCCTGAGTGCGCGTGATCTGAGCACGTTCAAAGAACTTAACCGGGTAATTTAGGAGAAAGGCCAAAATCGTCGCAATGCTCAATACAGTAATAGGATGCTGGAAATAGCGAAAAAGCACGGACAGCAACCAAACATTAAGAGCGATAATCGGACCGCTCAGACCATAAATTAACAGGCGTTGAAGGGATGCCGAACGGCGCATTTTATGCAACCTATTTTAGGTATTTATTCAAAGAATTTGTAAAATTCTTGATGGCACTGATTATCATCATAGATATTTTTGACAAAGATATATATAAGCGTATCTGATAGCAAGGAAACAAATCACAATGGACAAAACGGTAGCTGACCTTCGCAAAGACTACACCTTGGAAGGTTTAAGCGAACTCGAAGTAGAACTCAATCCTTTTATCCAATTTAAAAAATGGTTCGATCAGGCACTAGCAGCACAACTCCCCGAACCCAATGCCATGACTATTGCCACAGCCACACCAGACGGTAAGCCCTCAGCCAGAATGGTGCTGCTCAAGGATTTTGATGAACGGGGCTTTGCCTTCTTCACAAACTACAACAGCCACAAAGCACAACAACTGGCAGAAAATCCCCAGGCGGCTTTAGTCTTTTGGTGGGCAGAACTGGAACGTCAAGTCCGAATTTCGGGGTATGTGGAGAAAGTTTCCGAAACTGAATCTGACCAGTATTTTGAAAGTCGCCCTGCCAAAAGTCGCTTGGGTGCATGGGTATCTAATCAAAGCGAGGTGATAGCAAGCCGAGAAGTTCTTGAGCGACGCGTGCAGGAATTCCAGAGCAAATATGAAAATCAGGAGATTCCTCGACCGCCTCATTGGGGAGGCTTACGAGTAATTCCTACAGAAATTGAGTTTTGGCAAGGACGCCCTAGCCGTCTGCACGATCGCTTACTCTATAGCCGTTT
>JADEXV010000215.1 GCA_015206945.1 Nostocales cyanobacterium LEGE 12452
GGTACAAACATCGTTACGATAGGTTGGTATATTTAACCTTATTTAGTGTGGCTAAATAGGTAATTGCAATTGATTAGGTAGTTTCTATTTTCAACTATCAATATGATAATTCAAACTACTGCTAAGTTTAAGTTTAATCTGAAGGGATGCAATCACCCTGAATAAAAACTTAAATATTAGTTATCGGAAGCAAGCTTAAAATGTCATATCACAAAAACCGAAGTATAGTTATCCGTAACGCTATTATCGACAGTTTTTTTATCCTCTGGTGTTTAGTTTGGCGTACTGGTTTGGGGCTAACCTTTTTTATCATCTATGCTTCCCTTGGCTACATATATAGCTGGCCATTCTATCTTCCAATTTCGATTATTTTGGGATTTGCCCCTTGGGGTTGGAAAGTACAAGAAGAAATAAGGGATAGAGAAGAAGAACGAAAAATGAGGAAGTTGGACAATAAAATTGGGGATGGTTTTATCTATGCCAGAGCTGAATCAAATATCGAGATAAATTACAGGGGAGTTATCTTCCTCAACTCAGTATTTGGTCTATTTATTAGCGGCTTTTGGGGTATAATACTTGGCTGGAAAGCTATTTTGGGTATGATAGTACAGTTATTAGATAATATCAGAACAGTTATTAAGTACATATAGATAAACAGGTTCATCTAACCAAACCAAACTCAAAAGTTATCTTATCACTATTCCTGCATCAGTTTGATACAGGAAGTATCAAAACTTGGCTTGATGCTGAAACTTTGCTTAACGGGAAAGTTATCATATCAATACTCCCGACACCAACCACAACTAAATAATTAAAATTCATTTACCCATATTAAATATTTCTGGTTTTGGGATAACATCAAAGCCGATATAGTAATATTGTAAAAGTTATTTTTAATATCACACAAGCTAACGCTTAAGATAAATAGCAACCTGGCATATCGCTTCATAAATAGCCAGTTACTAGTTATATCAACAGGAGTTAAAACAATGGAATTAGCACAGTATATCCTAACAGGACTTCTCTACATTATTATTTACGGATTTTCTACTCTCCTTATTTTCCAATTCTTGCTAGATATATCTATCGCTTTTGAAAAACACTGTAACTGCACTACATCTATAAAACACAGTGTAATTAAAACCGAGACCTTAACTGAAAAATACAAAAATCAGATATCTAACAAAAACAAAAATCAACTATCTACAACCAAACAGATGACTGTTCAACACTTAAGAAAAAGATGCTCACAAGCTGGAATAAAATGGAGTTACGCTATCCAAGAATCCAAAACAGGTAAGAAACGACATCTCAAGCGAGAAGAAATGTTAATAGCCTTAACCCAGATTAAACAGTCAGCATAATAAAAATATAAACTGATAGTAATTTATTCTACTATCAGTTTATATAAACCTGTGATCTGGGCGATCGCTCATCTTGGAGGCTAGCTATAACATCGAAGCAAAACACCAATTGGCATCCAGGTTTTGTGGCGAGGCTGGTTAAAATTGAACGACCTCTGCGTTCGCGTAGCGTCTGTCTGCGACACGCTGCGCGAACGTAGAGAGGGTTGGTAGCGATCTTGAGAGACTAAACGGGAAAAGTCAGCTAAATTTTACGTACTTCACGCTTCAGGAATACCAACTGATGAGCAAGGCGATCGCCCCCACCGAAATAGAAGTGATCGCCTTTGCTTTCAGGCAATAAAATATAAGAAAATTGATTGGGAGCAGAAATGACAAAACTAAAAATTCAAGAATATATAGCGAAACACAAGGGTGAATTTCCAAATGGGAAAATTCATCATGAATTGCCTATGCCTACAGATGCAATATCTGTAGTTTCTGATCCACAAAACTGGCATTGCTATCCAGATAATGTGGTGAGAATTTTTCTTTCTTCTTACAAGGAAGATGGAGAGGAGCAATATTTAGTAGGGGTTGGGGATTACAAACACCCAACTATCTGTACAAATGTTTATAGTTCCCTAGATGATGTTTGCAGTTTTATTGCTAATCGCCCAGAGCAGATTTCTAGAGAGTATCTGGAAATCTGTGGATTTTATTTTCTAGAAATCCCTATATCAAGAGCTTCTCGCATCTAATTGCACATCATTCTAAACTTGCTGATCATTTCATGGATCTACAAAAAATCTGTTAACAAGATTAAACAAATGAGTTTAAGTGAGGCATACATCATCCTTGGAACTTTGTTCACGTATTTAGAAAATCATGGTTATAAGGAGCATCAAGACTTTGGTATTAATCATGAAGAACCGCAAAGCTGGTATTTAACTAGCAGACCAATGGAGTTTCTCAATTCCGGCTTCAAAGTCACATGGTATATGGTCTGCGAGTCGGATCATTTTTACGTTGAAACCCAACCTAATGGCTGGTGTCTAATAAACTTGCAGGCTTTTGATGATTATATTGTGAAGTCAGAGGAGATTTAAAAATGGCGGTCTCCAAAATAACTGACCTAATAATCCCTTATAAAACAGAAATTTCCTACCCAGAAGGAGATTCCATCCACTTAATAGAAGGGCGAGTTTGGGAATTAGATCAAAATCTCGAATTAACTACTGAAGATATTTTTGATGCTGTGTGTCAAGAATATCACCTGAATGCTGAGTTGATAGAAAAAGAACTAAATTGTAAATGTCCATTTGCATTAACTGGCTTTTTAAGGGAGTTAGAAGGGACAGAAGTTTCTGATTATTCAACGCTTGATTAACCTAGTATCGTTGGTTTCAATAACTTTACAACCACAATTTGAGTTTTATAGGTGCTGAGGTAGCAGAGAATTAAATTATGTTGATCGAGTTCAATCCACTAGCAACAAGACTGGAAGATTACGCCGTGATTGCAAGGAATGCAAAAATTCGCATCAAAGCCAGAAAGCGAATCGGTACGCGCGATGATGATGGTACAGCAATTATCGAAGAATGGTGGGCTACCACTGATTTACTTGCATACCTTCCTGCATGGGATTATGAAGATAGGCAAAAGGGGCGTGATTATGCCGTAATTACTCCACAAAGTGAATTCTATCCATCGTGGTGGTATAAGTCTTGGGAATGGCGCAAAAACCAAACACAAGAGTTAACGCGAGCTAGAAGCAGCTTTGACATTCATCCTGACGATTATGCTCAACTTCTAAGCTGTTGCGCTCGCCTATTGGATAAACTTAGTAAGCCTTTCTTAATTAGTCGTAGTGGCATTTTTTGGAACTGGCAAGACTTTAAAATTTAAGAACTATCTAAAAACTCCATCGTTCAAAAAGTGCTAATTTTGACGATGAATATTCAGCACTAAAAGCGACTAAAGATTACATAGATGTTATTCTGGAAGCTGCGAGTTCATAAGATAAAAAGGGAATTTTGATTATGGCGGATGACGTAATGCGCTCTAAAGCAGCAGAAGCAATTCAAGAAATTTCCGAACAGACCTTGTTCAAAAAAGCAACAGAGCTATGGAAACAAAAATGGCAAGCATGGGATATCCATAGACACTTATTAAGTCTGGGAGTGAGCAATGCTGTAGCCGATAAAATCACGCTTCAGGTCACAGAAGTAGATTTCTCTGGCACTAATACTTGGTCATTTTAATAATTATGACAAGGAATGCTAGATAATAAGGATAAACGCGAACACGATATAGTTTATCTGTACTATTTTGGTCAAAATTTAGAACCCATTTAACTATTGTTTATTACAATAACTCAGTAAGTGCTTGGTGAACAACTTAGATGAAACTGGGTAAAACACTGGCTCATAGTCAGCGTTCCAAAAGAAATGCCAGCGATACTTGGTGTCAAAATCAGATGCCCATTCTTCAAAGCTGTAGTCGTAACGTTGCCCATTTCGCCATTGCTTTGCATGAGCAACTATTGTGTCAACTTTCACCCCAAATCTTTCAGCCATTTCATAAGCAGTAAGAAAAGGTAGCTGGGTAAATTCTTCTTCTAGCTCAAATTCTTGCTCCACATTAGGTGAATCATTGGCTATTCCATCCTGTAAAGAATTTACAATTTTTTGGGATTTTTGAGTATCAGTTAAAAAAGCTGATACAAAGATGAGACCTAGCCCACTTAAGGCAACTATTTCAGCAAATGCAGTTAAAATTTCTTGAATCATGATTGGTTTGTTGGATTCTTGGGTAGATGCGATATATATTCCCAAATGATGCTTTAGTAGGTGTCTAGGGTGTTGACTCTTATGTTGAAGGATTCAGAGTGAGAAAAATTAATAAGCTGCAAACTACAACATTGTACGTTTGATTTACTGATCCACGTTAACGAGCGCAGTTTTTAATAACCCAAAGTAATGGAATTGGATCAGTTTCTAAATAGGATATCCCAGAATATTCATAAGGATATTTGCTACTCATTTCAGATAAAGCAACTTTAGTGAGCGTTTGCAGTTTAATACCAGCAAGCTCTTTAGAATCCGTACTTGGCTTTAATTCTTTATAGTTATTACTTGGTGTGATATGGAGAATAACTCCATTACAAGCAACTTGCCAATGATTATTGTACGAACGATTTTGGCGAGCATTAGCTTTTTGTTCTCTACTTCCTGGGCGAAAAAGTATGCCACGCATTCTTACATATTTCTGCCATTTAAATTTTAAACTTGTATTTTTATCTTTGTTTTCTCGAATAAAAATTTTTATCTTTGCGGCTGTACCTTTTGGCGAATAATCTGTCCAATCATACTTTAAATAAATGTTTGTTAATTCCGAGGCTGTTTGAGATTTTCTCCCAATGATAATTAAACGCCTGGAGAAAGCTTTCAAAAAATCTCTCAGAATAACTTCTGATGGAATAACAGCAGGTAATTCAACTCTTGTTCCATTTAATAAAGGTTGAAAATTATTGATTAAGTATTTTTCTGCTTCCCCTAAACCTGACTCATTCCATGCTTGCCAAGCTATTTTCACTGGGAAATCCTTATCAATTTCTTCCAACTGATATTGACGGTGATGATTTTTCCATCGAGATGCTAAATTAGTCGCTTGTCCTACATAGAGAATTCTATTTTGTGAGTCTATTGCAAAATAAATGGCTGTACAATTAGGAAGTTTTTTCGATTCGGATAAATGAACTGACGGTAACTTAAAAGGATTAATCAATGTCATGTGAACATTTTAAGTAAAACTTATTTCTGAGTTTTTTACTCATGCTGCTACCATAATTAAATATATCATGATTCCCAGATGTTATTAGAAGACATCAAACTGTCTGAACTGCCATCAGTTGATTTATTAAAAATAGCTCAATTACCTAATTGTGCAGCTATCTACTTTGTATATGACAGCAAAAATCAGGTTATTTATATTGGGAGAACATTAAATTTAGTTGAGCGTTGGAGAAATCATCACAGATTTAAGCAGCTAAAAAGGTTGAATCGAAAAGACCGTATTAGTATTAGCTGGATGGCTTGCAGCCAGGATGTAAATGCTCTCTCAAGTCTCGAAAATAAGTTAATAGATTTATATAAGCCGCCACTAAACTGGACGAAAGTCATATCGCCTATTAGAAAAATAACTCCATCCGAGATTGCACTACAGCAAAGCCTGCAACAGCTAGCACAGTTAAATACTATGATATTTGGCTTTGATCCAATCGCTGACGAAGAACCACCGACAATATACTTGGTGTACCCTGTCTATGGCAAACGCGGTCTATCGGGCAGCATACGAAGTGTATTAAAAAATATAAACAAAAAAGTTAGCTCTTTGAAGTGGAAAGAGTACCACACAGACCCTAAATCTTTAGGTAAATTCGGTTATTGGTCAACGATTTACAACGGTATCAGAATAGACCTAGCTCCATTTCAAGGTCTAGTCCACTTTATGAATACTACCTATAAAACTGTAGCTGGTGTAGAGTTGATGGCTTTTAGCCATGACCAGCTAGAAGTATTTTTAGAAAATACATCATCAGAAGTTAAGGAGAGCATTTCATGTTTAGATGTCCTAGAGAATGACCCTATTCCTATAAAGCTTGTTGATCAATATCAGCCAGATAATGGGAAACATAAAAATATTGTTGAAGTAGAACCCTGGGAAGAATTAGAGCCAATGCCTGAAGGTGAAATTCGAGAAATGACCCGTCAGTTCTTATATGTGGACGGTGTAGAGGTAGAGATATGTAGTAACATCAATGAGAAGTATTTTGTCAGGCACAATGTTTATTGGTGGATAGTGTTTGAAAGCAAAAATCCTGACCCAGTATCTCAGAACGTGATAGGAAACTTAAAAAACTTCATAGATAGACTACCTACTATCAAATGGTCTGGTTATAGATTTAGATTGGAAACTATTATATTTAGTGAGGACGATGTAGAAGTAGAGAGTGTACTGCTTCCACTGGCTATGTTTGAAAGTTTAATCAGGGAAGCAAAGTTCCATTCTGCGGGCAAGCTTACCGAAGAACTTAAAAGTGGTGAATACAAGCCCAAACCAGATGATAGAGCAAATATAAAACTATGTGCATGGCTACAGCACAATTCATTAAGCTCATTGCTACAAACCAAAAATAGCTAAACAAATACAGCCATTCAAGAAACCTCTACCTGTTTTAGAATCAGGAAATGCCTTGAGTGAATCAAAACCTTGAAGTTTTAAAACTTGAATTCTGAGAATTTTGCACAACTATTTATAACAATCATCTCTCATCGTCATGTTAGAAAATGTTACTGCATGGGAACCCTAAAATGCAAAGCCATGAGGCTATTGATGGGATGTAGGTGCAATGAATCTTACTAGCAATTCTAGGGTTATGGGGCGGCTTTTACAGGAACTATCGTGGGTTGGTAGTACGATTAAAGAATATCGAGATGGTGGACGAGGATTTGAAAACGTTCTCACTGCTGAAGTATTTCTTGCATTAGATTTTCTTCCTCGTCAATTTTTCTTAGGTGCTGTACTTGAAGCATCGCATGGTGCTACAAAAGTGCGTACTCTACTTCAGCGAGAGATTGAACAAGCTGAGTTTACTCTTTTACCAGGCAACTTCTACCTCAGCCCAAGTGGTAGAGTGGAGCAAAAAGAACTTGCAGTACAGCCCGATGGAGTAATCAAAACACCAAGTTGTTTTGGGCTGATTGAGGCAAAACGTATTAAACCAAGTTCATTTCAGCCAGAGCAACTCGCCCGCGAGTTTGTACTAGTAATGAAAGAGGCGTTAAATCAAAACCAAGAGCCAATACTATGGCTTGTTCTAGGTGAAGAACCTCCTGTATCAGTTCAAGGACATGGGCGGTTAAATCCTATAGATGCGATTGAGCTTTATCTTGAATCCGTGCTAAACCGTACCTATAACCATAACTTGGAAAAATCAATACTTCTACAACAGGTTCATGAAGTGGTTTGTTGGACTACTTGGCAAACCATAAAAGAAGTAGTTCACAAGCAAGTTTGCGACATTACTATTCCTGAACCGTCGGCCAGAGGGTGTGTACAGAGGCTTGCAAATTCAGTTGTTCAATCGATTACTTGGCACTCATAAAGAACTGACCAATCACTTTTTATTTATTGTGCATTCAACAAACTTTCAAGTTCATCAGGTTCACTTTCTGGCTTGAGATACAAAGTACAAATTCTTTCCACTTCTTCGGGTGATATACTCTGCTTGTTGCACCAAGCTTTGATGCAAGCATCGCTCAATTCTTCAACCAAGCCATAATTAACTACAGCAATTTCAGTATCTTCATTACACGCAATTAAATTGAGAAGTTTGATAATATCCGGCTCACGTACTTGTTGATTTTTGGGAGTGTATACAAGAGCATGATACTTTTTATTGTGATTTAGTAAAATATAAACTGATGGTTCCGACTCCTGAGTTATCTTTGCACTGACAATATCACTAAGAATAGTCTTAGCATAATCACGATGCATTTGTAATTTTGCTGTATGTTGATAGAAGGGAGAAATATCCAAATCTGCTAAAGCGTCTAAGTTTAATTGACCTGATTTTATTATTACTTGAGACGCAAGCTCAGGCAGATTAATTTCTTGTGAATTGGCAATTGTTAAAACGGGCAAGTCCGTCAGCTTTCTAGATTCTCCATGACGCAACATGAGATTTTCCCAACGTTGTCTAATTCTGACTAAATCATACTTAAGGTCTGTCTCTTGTGTCAGGTTAGGAACAAAGGTATATACTTTGACTGTTCGTGGAGAATGCCAAAAACGCAATATGCGTCCAGCTCGTTGCACAGGGCCAATAGGAGAACTCTAATTCTAATGAACCTATCCCACTATTCTAAAAATCCCTACTTATTTTCGTGAATTGTGCTTGAAAACCTTAATTTTTCGTTTTCAGTTCTCAATAAGCTTAAGCTTTGTAGCACAAATATTATTAGTGGGATAGGTTCATGATAAGTTTGATAAATTCATAGCTCTTTTTTGCTGTCAACTCACCACCACATTAGGGACACCTTAACTGAGTTTCCCCACCCTTAACATCTTCACCCTAAACTTCGACTTTCTCAAGGTTAATTACTCTGTTGCATTAGTAGTGAAGCATAAAATGGTTCTTGTCAGATTTTGGTGATGATGAAAGGTTACGCACTTTAAGGCAGAAGGCAGGAGGCAGAAGGTTTTAAAACGTTTTCTTATCCGGGCGTGGGATTTGTGACTTCAAGGGGCGATCGCTTTTTATAGTGTAAGTTACAGAATGCTAATCGCTATCACTAGTATTGTTGTATCGAATATCACATCCTTAGTTCTTCCTTTGGACAAGATAGCCTTGGCGGTAATCACTCTTCTTTAATTTGGAAGCTTGACGTGCAGACCACTGACGCATAGGAGTAACTTTCTCTACATGAAGTAGCTTCTGGCGATAAGTATCATTGCCCGTTAGTTGGGCGATCGCACCAGCAATAAATCGAGCGCAGCGTTCTGGTTGAGACGAGACTTGTTCCTCTGCAAACCGGATGACTAGCCAGTTGGCATCGAGAAAACACTTGTTCCTGTAGTCATCCTCCCCGATACAGTGGGTAGGCTTAAGAGTTGCAAACGAAATTGGCTCATCGACCTCCAAATCTATGTGTAAGCCAGTATTTGGTTCAATAATAAGAAAATCAGCCGTAAATGATAGTCGATGTCCTGGAGGAAGCATCACCTGCTGGGGAGAAACAATTTCACCAAAATAGTGTTTGAGAACATTTTCAAACAGCCCCTCACTTGCCCCGATTGGTGCATCTCCCTGTCCAGAAGGAAAAACTAAAGGGGTAAGCTGTTTTTTTTCTTTAACTAACTCTGGGATAACAACAATTGGATATTCTGGTGTCTTTGCCATACTTGCACTAACTCTTCATACTGCAATTATCTAAATTCACAACGCGATTACACAATCAACAAAATACTGAAATTAAATCAACTTTTTTCTAATTTATGGACGCAAGAATTAGAAAATTATCAGTTCTCGTACAGCATCCCTTCTGGATAAGATTACTTCTGAGTACGCTACAAGCAACTAAGATGAAGTCTAGCTTTGACTATCTAGAAGACCTTCTTGCGGACAACTATCCAATCATCGCCTGCGAATCTCCCCTCCAAGAACGTCACCGCCTCCTCACCCGGATCACTACTTACTGTCAGCAAGCAGGCAAAAAAGCCTATATCTGGAATCTCAGCGAGGACAGTATTAAAGAACTAGTAGTCAGCGCCGAAGAAAATCTGGTTCTTCGAGAGTTTGACGACTATAAACCTTCCATAAAACAAAATAAAGAAGACTATTTTCAAGTACTCAATTTTTGGAAGTTTTATTCTGGTAGCGGAGTATTAATCGTTGAAAATATTTTTCCTTGGATAAAAGAAAGCATACCTAAAGAATCTGATTTTATTTTTATATCAGAATGGATTAAGTCGTCGTTAATAAATATCAAATTTCATACCAAAGATAGGGGTAAAACTACTATATTACTAGGAGCCAACGCCGAGATAGCAAGCGAAATAGCGGCAGAAATTCCCCTATGGAGTCAAGAACTACCAGCTGCACAAGAAATTATTGATAGTTTAATTAAAAGCAAAATTTTTTCTTTAACATATACAGATCAAGACTATTTAGAAATTGCTAACGCTAGTGCTGGGTTGTATATTTCTGATATTATGTATTGCCTAAACGATATTAGTAAAAATCATGATTTAGAAAATTCCAGTGAGATAGCCAAGCTTCTGCTATCAAAAAAAATTCAACTGCTCAACCGCTTGTATGACATCGAATTCTTACCTCCGCCAAAAGTCCAGCTTGGTGGGTTGGAACTCATGCAGCAGTCATTCAAAAGGTTCAAGCGATTGCTTACCCCGCGTGCCAAACAATATAATCTGCGTGTACCCAAAGGGATTATGCTTGTGGGGCCACCGGGAACAGGAAAATCACACTCAGCAAAAGCCTGTTCCCAGAATATGGGTATTCCCCTTATCATGGTCGATTGGGGCAACTTTAGAAGTTTTGGCAACCAAGCAGAAATGAAACTCAAACGCTTGTTGCGACTGGCAGATAGGCTCAACCAAGTAATTTTGTACTTTGACGACTTTGATAAAGGCTTCGCTGGGGAGGATGACCTCGCCAAACGGCTTGCTGGCCAGCTGTTGACGTGGATGCAAGAGCGCACGTCAGATGTACTGGTCATCGCCTCAGTCAACCGAATGGAATGGCTGCCACCCGAACTCACCCGTGCCGGACGGTTTGACTATTTATTTAAGGTAGACCTGCCCAATAATGGGGAAAGATATAGTATCTTCAAACTGCACGCTGCCCGATTTGACGAACGTTTTCGCAATGGCGGCGACCCCTGGAGCGAGGAACAGTGGCGCAGAATTCTTAAAGCCACCAATCGGTGTGTAGGTGCAGAAATCCAGACAATTGTAGAACGCGCCGCTAGTACCATATTCTGCGAAACAGTAATAGAAGATACTTACGCATCAAGCAAACTCCCCACACTCGAACTAACAATCGAGGCATTACTAGAAGAACGCCGCCAGATTAACCCGCTTGCCATCCGCGAAGCCGATAAAGTCGAGTCGATGCGTAACAAAGCTGACCAACAAGCTTTACCTAGTAGTCCCCTCGATGAAAGCAAGTTTGCTGTTGGTAACATCGAGATTTTTAGCTAATGAAAGGAGCCAGAATACAGAATTCAGGAGTCAGAAGAACTCCAGCCATAAAGGAAGGAGTTTCGCACTGGTGGTTAAAAACTTTTTTGTTTTGCTTAACAACTCTGATGAGGCTTTAAACCAACAGTTAAGAGTCATTCGTACAAAGTTCTCAAGCCTTACGCAAGCTTTCTCCTGAGTTCTGACTACTTCTTTGTAAACATCATAAATCAATTCAAAGTTTCATCATGTTTGGACGAAAGCAAATGTAGCCAAAACATTTCAACAGATCATAATGCTTGCCATTTCTAACCACTCTACTACTTTATTTATCTAAAACTATGGAAGTTACAAGACAAACCGCTCAAACCAACATTCAAACTAAACAAGCACAAAATCCAGAAAAAAGCCTATTTTTCAAAATTCTCAATATCGTAGGGCCAATTGCTGGTTTTACTGCTGCTCTCTCACCCCTACCACTATACTTTTGGACTCGCCAGCCCCAGTATCTACCTATTGGTGCAACCTTTACCAGTAATAATCAGATAGTTCAACTCGAACTAGCAGACGATAGAAAAGAATATGCCCACGGACTCAAATTCCGTGACTCGATTCCCGAAAATCACGGAATGTTATTTGTCCTTAACAAACCTGAAAAAGTTAAACTTTGGATGCAGGATACGTATATTCCTTTAGATATGATATTTCTCCAAGACGGAGTTATTAAATCAATCGTAGAGGCGGCTCCCCCCTGCAAAACAAAAACCTGTCCTAAGTACGATTCCATCTATCCTGTTAACCAAGTTATCGAACTACCTGCTAACAGTACCAAAACCCTCAACCTCAAAGTAGGCAAGAAGCTCCATCTCGACTTCAACCCAAATCAAACACAGAATTAGTTGACGGACAATTTATTTCACTCGGTAAATTAACGGTAAATCACCGTAATTACACTACCTCACATATCAATTACTGACCCCCGATATAGATTATATCGGGGGTCAAACATTATGAAATAAACCACTGATTTAAATGTTGAAAGTTGTCAATTCAATTTTTCTAATTTTTTACTAATGATTTACTGAAAATCATAGTGTTTAAAAATGGAAAATTCTTAGATGCTTTTACGGATATTAGTCTCATAAAATAGGTTTACAAGCGAGAAGTTGGAGCAGAGATTTACTCCAATCCAAACTATGTACTAGGGGCAGACTCCGCCAACGGAATAAAGCAGTAATTCAGTCGTAATTACCCCTACAAAGTTTCATCCAGTAATTTCCAAAATCATCTACTTTTTTTATGAGAACAGACTACGAATCTAATTTTAGCAATGACCGCGATCGCATTCCTTCCTACGAAGAATACGGATACCCCGCTCCCAGCCGTCGCCGTCGCAACTGGAAAGAAAACGCCAGCATCGCCGGACTAATGGCAGTTGGTACTGGCTTGATGATTGCAGATATCTCCATTCATCACATGGTAATGGCATCGCTGGCCTTTGGAACTGGTATTGTAGCGTTACTACCCAAGGAAGCAAACTTGCTACTTTCCAACTTCGAGAAATGGCAGCGCAAGTATGGCATCAATATCTATACCGTCTTGTTCTGCTTAGTAGGTGTAGTGTTTATGTTGGATATCGCCGCTGCACCCGCAAACGCCCAGTTCATGCAAAACGCAGAGGACTTTTTCACAGAGTATTTTACAGGTGTTGACGCAGACATCATTAAATACGTATTCGCAGTACTGCGCGGTTTGTTCTTAATTTACCTTGGTATTGGTCTGATCCGGGTCGTTCAATCAGCCAGAAACGACGAGGATTGGCAAACAATCGCCCGTACACCAATTATCATTGCCCTCACAGTTGTAGTTGGAGATTTGCTTGCAGGGCTGGTAACAGGCTGATACCAAGTCTTCAAAAAAGCCACCACGAGTGGCACAATTCCACAAGTGCCACTCATCAAGATTTCAAAAGCTGACTTTTGCCTTTCGTAATAATGACAAGAGTTCGGGAATTTCGTACAGTCAACCGTGTATTAGGAGACCAACCACGCCTCGGGCCATTCCCCGCCGACCAAATTGTTCCCTGGAGTGCGATCGCTCTCATCTCCTACATGGTAGTCAAAGGTTTTATGCAAGCTTCTTGGCTTGCAACCGGAATTGTAACCGCCTGGGGATGGGCAACCTGGTGGACAGTAAGTTCCAACAAAGCTTTTTTTGGTAAGTTTGTCGGCACGCCCCGCATCACCCGTGGTTATAAACCATTTGTCTCCCTCGTTAATCCTCTACAACCTCAACCCAAGAAGAAGCGCCAGCTGAAAAAACGTAGATAAAGCTTCTGAATTAATAAATATCAGCGAACAAAACTACAGGCTATGAGTTCGACCACCTCAACGAAAATAAAGCACAAAATTGGTAAAAAATCTCTCGATACCGAACAATTAGGTGTTGTCAAAAACCTGACACCCTTTGAAGATATTACCCATTTAGCCGGGATTGCAAGTATCTCGCTTGCTGGTCGTAGAGATATCGGCGCACTCATCCTCCAGAAAAAAGAAGATATTCAAATTAAGTTTTGCTTCGACGTACAGGGAATTCACCCGTCTTTACCAGAAGAACAGATTCTCCCAATTTTTGAAAATATTGAAGGCGGACTCAAAGAACTTCCCGAACGAGAAACCTTGACAATTCATCTTGGTTCGTTCACTGATGACTTTCTCCGGCAGCAGGAACTAAAAAAGATAGAGGATAAATGCGATCTAGAGCAATTAACTTTATTAGTGCGATCGGAACGTCTGCGAGCAAGAGAACTCACTGAAGCAGGAACTCGTAAAAATAAGTTTTTACGTTTCTGGTGTACCT
>JADEXV010000487.1 GCA_015206945.1 Nostocales cyanobacterium LEGE 12452
CCTCTGCCCCTCTGCCCCTCTGCCCCTCTGCTAACCACCATGCAAAGCTGACTTGCCAGACTACTAGCCTGGATATTCCGAAAATTCCCCTTCGTCACAGCACAAAATTGCCATGCGAAAGCTGTACTCAACCCCATGCGCTTAACTACAGCACTCTTAGGGTGTTCTCTGTTTGCCATGATATTTTTCCCTGATAACTTGGTTGACAAGCTTCAGAGGGGGTTGTATTAGTTATCAGTCAACAGTTATCAAACAAAGGTCTACTCCCTACTGATAACTGGTAACTGATAACTGTTATTCGCGCTGCTACTGCTTTTAACTACAAAATTTGGAACATTTTCTTAACAAAACTTAACTTTACACAAAAATATTAATTTTGACAGCCAAAAGTGCCACACAAAACTAGGCGTTTCGTGTGACTTCTCGTATAATACGAGAAGCAGCGCAAATTTTATCTCATCTGACCAGTTAGTGGAATGCAAGTCGCCAAACTTTAAACGCCACTGTCTTGGTTGCTTTGAGATAATTCCGCTCTGAAATTATTCAGTTTTTTGCTCTTTGGACAAAGCGCTTACTCCTTAGTGGCATTTTGTCCTTTAAATTTTTGGTGCTATTGTATATCTCCCTCCATTTCTTGTTCGTTTTAATCTTACAGAACTTCTGGTCATCTGGTATCTAGCGTTGTTTTGATTTTTACTTGCGGCCTCCATATTTGCTAAAGATTGTTTTAGGGGTAATCGAGGGTTGGTAGCACCTCTGTGTAGGGTGTGATTACCCTGGCTCAAGCAGTACCAGTCATGGCTTTTGCCTCTGGTTTAAGCTTGCGCTCGAAATTTATTTGTATATTCTTATGATGCCAACGCTAAATTGGATGAAGCGTTGGATGTGTATACCCATCCTTGTGGATCTGTTTTAATATACTTCTTCACGACTGGTTCTAAATTAAAGCTGATTTCTTCTGTAATAGGATCTTTGATAGTTTCAATTAATGAGTGTTTTTCAAGTACCTCTAATGCCTTAATTAGCTCAAATTTTGAAACTGGCGTTTGCTGTTCACGATTCATGTCATTTAATAATTTATCAAAGCCAACGTATTGTGAATTTAAAGTTACTTCCTCTGTTAAATAAATCATAATCCGCTTCTGAATTTTGCTCAATAATTGACTAAATACATTATTAAGCATTTCTTGAAACTGGTCACTAACTAATGTAGTTGGGTTTTCAAAAAACTTTTCAGTGCTACCTCCAAAAAAGTGATGAATCCGATTAACTACTGCTTTTAATTCTGAAGGATTACCTCTATAAGTTTTGATTAAATCATTGCATTTTTCTTGATCTGTTAATCCTTTGGCAGATAATAGCTGTAACGCAGCGTCTGCCCCTAACCCTTCAATCTTAAGAAAGTTAATAGGTAATTCAGCTGCTATCAGACTCTCAAGATCATCAGGAAAAACTCGACTAGTTATAATTACGCAGCTTTGACATAGCTCTTCTGTTAAGCGACGAAAAAATAAACCATAGTCTCGTCGATACTGATAGTTAGTTATTTGAAATAAAGCTTCAGATGCATCCAATACCAGCAAGGAGCGACGTGATTGCAATTGCTTAATCAATACCGAAATCATGGACTGTATATGCTCAGGTAAGCTTGAAGATATTTCTGT
Source organism: Nostocales cyanobacterium LEGE 12452 (assembly GCA_015206945.1). GTDB lineage: Bacteria > Cyanobacteriota > Cyanobacteriia > Cyanobacteriales > Nostocaceae > Nostoc. Next base: position 1,665 of record JADEXV010000487.1, read on the forward strand.
GGGTTGGATTAACTCTATCAAATCAGCTACTAAGTCTTGAACTAAGGGTGCGTGGGCCACCGATTTCCAAATTAAACAATCAAATTTAGGTTGAGACTCCAAACTAAATTCTTCTAATAGTTTTGCTGCTAATGCGCTTTTGCCAATTCCTGCTGCTCCTACTAGCAATATGCATCTCTGCTTGATTGCTAACTCTTTTAAATGTATTAGTTCTTGTACACGACCATAA
>JADEXV010000216.1 GCA_015206945.1 Nostocales cyanobacterium LEGE 12452
GTTGTGTATAAGTTGGTTGGTCTAGATAGCCTACTTCTAACGCTACTCTTAAAAGACTGCGAACTTCACCAGCAGACCCTTTAGCAATATTTAGAAAGTTTAAGTATTCTTTGCGAGAATATCGTTCAAATCCTTCTGCAATATTTGTAGGTATTGATACGGATGCACGTCTTAACTGATCTCTTAAACCAAAGTCTCTACTCAGTTCACCTTCCTTAGTCCTTAAGTATATTTGCTTAACTAAGTCAATACCTTTTTGCCATACTTTTAAATCCTCAAAAGTTTCAATTTTTTTCCTTTCCATTCCTTCCCTTCCCCGTTCCCCTTTACCCTTTACCCATTAACCAATTCAGCGATCACGGCTAGAAAGCTTTGTTCTGAATAGGGTTTGGTCATGTAAGCTTTCGCCCCTAGAGCTAAAGCTAATTGGCGGTGCTTCTGTCCGCTACGAGTAGTCAGCATCACCACAGGAATGCCGGACAAACGCTCGTCTTGGCGATGGTGTTCTAAAAACTCAAATCCATTCATCCGCGGCATTTCAATGTCACAAATCACTAGATCGACATCACTGTGTTGCACCAATTGAGCGATCGCCTCTCGACCATCGCCTGCTTGCAATACTTGATAATCGGCTTTCTGGAGCGTCTGCACCAAACTTTGCCTTTGGACAACCGAATCTTCCACGACTAACACTGTCAGTCGGTTAGGTTGAGCAACGGCTGTATTGACTTCCATCGGCTGTTGCTGCGGTTGCGTTATAGTTGCGGATTGCTGTGCCTCTAGAGCAAGAACAGGCTCAGGCGCGGGCAATATTGCAAGACTTGATGCCGGGGAAGTTGGCATCATATCTGTCTCCCAAGTTTGCCGAACTAACTCCAACGGGTCAACAATTAGGGTCAGACTACCATTTCCCAACACGCTGTAGCCTTGGATATAACTAGGTAAAGTCAGGACTCTGCCGAGGGATTTAATTACTAATTCCTGCTCGACTAAAATCTGATCGACTTGCAAACACAGGTATTGATGCTCTGTTTCCAACAGCAGCAGAGGTTCGACGGTGTTCCGTTGTTTGACTGGAAAAGGACTTAGGTTTAAATTGTGGTCTTGGGTGAATAAAGGATATTTGTAATCCAGCAAATTCGCAAGCGAGCGGATGGGAACTAGTTGCTGACTTTGCCCTTCTCCCCACTGCCAGAATTTTTGGCTGCCTTGCCCGTGTAAAGATTGCTGGACTTGAATCTGCTCTGGCTGCGGTAATAAAACCTGGCTAACTCCTTCAGACAGCAAGCCATAAGTAATACCTTGAGATTGACAAACGAGCAAGCGTGCTGTTGTCAAGCTCAGGGGCAATTGCAGCATGAAGGTAGTTCCCTGCCCTGAAAGCGATCGCACTACAATCGAACCTTGTAAAGCTTGCAATTGAGTGCGAACCACATCTAAGCCGATACCACGGCCAGATAACTCACCAACCTGGTTGGCGGTAGAAAAGCCTGGTTCAAATAATAACTCTGCCAGTTGATCCTCTGAGGCATAGGCGGCTTGTTCGGGAGTCAGCAGGTGTTTTTCTATAGCTCGCTGACGAATCGATTCCCAGTTAAAGCCTCGACCATCATCCCGTACCTCAATAGTAGTGCGGTTGCCTTGATGATAGGCTTTAATTGTAATTGTTCCGGTTTCTGGTTTACCCTGCTGGCGGCGGGTTTCTATCGGTTCAATGCCGTGATCGAAGGCATTGCGAATCATATGCAGCAAGGGATCGTATAGCTGCTCAGAAATGGCTTTATCCACCAGTACCTTCGTACCGCCAAGCTTGAGTTCAACAGGCTTATGATAAGTTGCTACCATCTGTTGCAAGAGGCGGGGTAATCGATTCAACACTGTTCCCAGTGGCACCATTCTGGCTTGCAGCAAATCTTCCTGCGCTCCTGAAAGCAGTTGCTTGCGCTTTCCGAGACTGAAGCGAGATTGCTGAACTAAGCCATTAACAGCCTCAATCTGTTCTCCTAATTGCACCATGTCTTCTGTCAGATTTTGTAGGAGAATGTGCAACTCGCTATAGTTATCCATTTCTAAGGCATCAAAATTGGATTGTGCCTCGGTAGCAGAGATAACTCGTGGAGATCCATGTATATGTCGCTGCTTGCGTTCGGGAAGCAGCAGATGTCGATCCGACCAAGTAAAAACTTTACTAAGTTGTTGTTGACAGTACAAAAACTGTAATAGAGTGTCTTGGGCTGCTTTGTGGATGTGGTTAGATTGCAGGTTTTGTTGGTTTTCGCTGATTAGCAATTCCCCAATTGTATGGCTGAGGCGATCGAGTTGTTCTATCGCTACTCGGATACTGGGAAGTGATGCCGATGACTGAGCCTGGAGGCTTGGCGCTGGTGGTGGAGAGGCTGGCCGATCTGAGTCTGAGTATCGGCAGGATGTCTGTGGATCTCCGATCCAGATTGACTGTAAAATCCGATCTATGGCAGAGGGGGCTACCACCGAATCCTGAGAAATAGGTGCCAGTACTTCCGGTGTTTTCGGTAGGGAGTTATCAGTCCGCTTCGGGAAAAACGACCAAATTGATTCCGCTTCGCTGGCACTGAGGAGAGGGGATGGCTTATTTTCAGTTGTAGTCGTTTGTGTTGGTTGGGCAGCGATCGCAACTGGCTGCTCTTGCGGTTCTGGGACAGGAGTATTTAGCCCTGCCCATTCTCGCAATTGTGGAGATATCTCTCCCCCTTGAGTGCGATCGCCTGCAAGTACTGCTGTTTGAGCCGCTTTAAAATTTTCTAAAGCCGCCTGAGCAATTTGCAATACTTTGTCTGGATGTGCTTTGAGCGCGTTTAGGGTCGCCTGGGCAATTTCTTCTAATCCAGATAAGCCATAAGATGCTGCTAGTTCGACAAAAAATTCGGCTTGGGAGTTGAGTGTTGTTTGGATTTGTTGCGGATCTTGGCTTTGGATGTCAGTTTCCAGCTGTTGCAAATCCTGGGGTACACTCCCGGAAAAGATTGACTCTACCACATCAAAGCCAAGTTCTTCCGAACTGGGAAGCGGAGCCTCACGACCAAAAAAGTCGCCTAGTTTATGTTGGAGTTGGGCAAAGATTGAGGCAGTTCGATCGAGTATTTCTGCCTCATTGCAGGATAAGCCCATCAAGGCTGCACTCAATGGAGTTCGCAGGCACTCATAAGCATCTAGAAGCAAAGCACCCAATTCTGGATCGATTTCCAGTTCTGGAGCATATAACGCTTGGAATACATCTTCCAAATGATGGGCAATTGTCTGAATAGTTTCTTGCCCAACACTGGCAGCACTCCCTTTGATAGTATGGGCGCTTCGCATCAAGGCATGAACTTTTTCTATTGTTTTTTCATCAAGTAGACCGATCAGATTCTGCTCAATGGTTTGCAACAACTCTGCCGCTTCAGCAAGAAAAGCCTGCTCTTGATTACTGGGATCGGGGTTCATAACAGTTTTGCGAGATTAGTCAACTTTGAACTGGCTAACGCTGGTTTCCAGTTGTTGTGAAGTCATCCGTAGTTCCTCAAAAGACTCGGAAATGTGGATGGCACTTTCTGAAGTCTTGCGGGCGATCGCCGAAACATCCATCATCGCCTCTGTCAACATCTGAGATTGCTGACTTTGATGGGAAACTGCTTGGGTAATTCCTTGTACTAGTCCACCAATTTCGTTGGTAGCTACCACGATCGCACTCAGGGAATGACGAGTCTCATCGATCAAGTTCGAGCCTTGGACAACTTGGCTAATCCCTATTTCCATTGCTTCGGTAACTTCGTTGGTGCCAGCTTGAATTTCTTGCACGAGTCGCTCAATTTCTGTGGTGGCACTAGCCGATTGATAAGCCAGAGAACGAACTTCATCTGCAACCACCGCAAAGCCTTTGCCATACTCTCCGGCACGGGTAGCCTCGATCGCAGCATTGAGTGCCAGCAAATTAGTTTGAGTGGCAAAGTTTTCAATCAAACTCACTACTTTCGAGATTTTCTGAGAAGCTTCACCGAGGCGTTTAATTTTCTTCGCGGTTTCCGACACGGTTTCCCGAATCTCCAAAATGCCATCTACGGTTCTTTCCATCAGGGAATCACCAGCTTGGACGGTGTTATTAGCTCTTTGCACCGCCTGTCCTACTTTTTGAGCATCAGCAGCGACTATCTGGGTGGAAGTTACCATCATTTGTAATTGTTCCAGAGCGTGTTCGAGCCGTTCTGCCTGCTGTTGAGCTTGATCAGATAGTTTTACTACTGAGATCGTGTTATCGCTAGAAGTTTCACTCACCCTGCCAGCAGCAATCTGCACTTGTCGCACTAAATCTCGCAAACTTTGGATCGTCGTATTGTAACCATCGGCGATCGTCCCAATTTCATCTTCAGATAGGGGCGCTCGAACGGTCAGATCGCCTCTGAAGGATGGTTCCAAAGCCATGAGAACGCGGATTGCTCCTTGTTGCAGTTTTTCGCGGGCGGTGCGTTCGCGCTCTGCTGCTTCTGCTAGTTGCTGCTCTTGAGTACGCACCTGTGTTAGGTAGTCTGCAAGATTGAGGGCAATACCAATCTGGACGCTGGCTTGGTTGAGAACATCCTCCTCGGATTGCTCCCACTGGCGCGGTGCGCTATTTTGATAAACTCCCATCAGCCCCCAGAGCCGATTTTCTTGAAAAATCGGAGAAATCATGTAGGCTTTAGTTCCCCACATTTCTAACAATTGGATGTGACATTCGTCATGACCGACAGTATATATATTGTCAACCTGCAAACTTTCTTTGCGGACATAACGCCCTCCTTGGTTGTACTGGAGATAGGTATCTCTAACTTTGGCAAGGCTAGTTCCCACCAGCTTAGGCCAATCCCCAGTCACAGACTCAACTACAAATTCTCCAGACCAATCAGGCTCAAAACGGTAAACTCCAACTCGATCTACTTTCAGCAGTTGACGAAGTTCGTGGGTGGCAAACTGGATAAATTCCAGAACATTACCATGACTTTGGGCCATCTCTGTTAACCGACTTGGCAGGCGATAGGAAAATCGGGCGTTTGCTACTTCCCGTTCTGCCAGTTTGGTCAGTTCCTCATTCTTGCTTAAGGTTTGTTGTAAGTATTGCGATTGTTGGACGGCAACCCCAAACTGCGTGCCGATTTTCGCTACCAAGTTGACTTCATTCTCTTGCCATTGCCGCGGCCCGCTATTCTGATATGCTCCTAACAAACCCCAGAGCTTGTTTCCGGCAATAATCGGGGTGATGATATAGGCTCTAATCTGAAATTGCTCGAGAATTTTCAAGTGGCACTGGGCATGACCAGCAGTGTAAACGTCATTAATCACAAACGTCTCGTTGTTGCGATAGCGTCCACCTTGGGTTTGTTGTAGGTGTTCGTCTTCCCATATAGTCCTGATATCGGGGCCAACCAAAGCCACCCATTCACGACTTACGGATTCGGCAATAAACTCCCCACCCCAATCTGGATTGAAGCGATACACTGCGAGACGATCGCATTCCAAATGCGATCGCAATTCTGGTAGGGCATTACGGAAAATCGTATCTAGCTCTTGAACTTGGCGAATTTTTTCTGACAGCCGTGTTAATGCTCGTTCCCCTTCTGCGGTTCTGGCTAACTCCGCATTCTTCTTCTTGAGCTGTTCGATATACTTAACCTGTTGCAAGCCTATACCCATTTGCACAGCTACTTTTCGCAACAGTTGCACATCCTTAGATTTCCACTCACGAGGGCCAGTATTTTGGTATGCTCCTATAAAGCCCCAGAGTTTGTTTCCAATAAAGATCGGAGCGATCGTGTAAGCCTTGGCCTGGATTTTTTCTAATATCTCTAGGTAGCACTGAACGTGACCAACAGTGTAGATATCATTGACAACAAAGGTTTCATGATTGCGATAGCGTCCGCCCTGAGTTTCTTGTAAGTGTTCGTCCATCCAAATCGTTTTGATGTCGGAACCAGCTAAAGACAGCCATTGATCTTTTACAGATTCGGCAACAAACTCCACACTCCAGTCGGGATGAAAGCGAAATACTGCTAGGCGATCGCAGTGTAGTTGTTTGCGTAAACTTGGCAGCAAAGTCTGGAAAATTGTGTCTATATCCTGGGCTTGACGGATTTTTTCCACCATCGCTGTCAGCACTTGTTCCTCTTCTGCTGTCCGCGCCAACTCTGCATTCTTCATCTTCAGCTGTTCGATGTACTCAACTTGCTGCACGCTTAACCCCAACTGAATGCCCAATTTGGTCAGCAATCGCACTTCCTCGGAATTCCACTGGCGTGACCCACTATTCTGATAGGCTCCTAACAAACCCCAAAGTTTGTTTCCAGCAAAAATCGGGGCGATGGTGTAGGCTTTAACTTGGAATTGCTCTAACAGGTCGATATGGCACTGGGCATAACCAACAGTATAGATGTCATTGACGGCCAAGGTTTCATTGTTGCGATAGCGTCCGCCTTGGGTTTGCTGTAGGTGTTCGTCTTCCCATACGGTCTTGATATCGGGGCCAACCAGAGGCACCCAGTCACTTCCTACAGATTCAGCAATAAATTCACCACTCCAGTCAGAGTTGAAGCGATATATTGCGAGGCGATCGCATTTGAACAACTGCCGCAATTCTGCCAAGGTAGTGCGGTAAATCGTTTCTAGCTGTTGGGACTGACGCATTCTATCCGCCATTCGGGCGATCGCGTTTTCTACTTCAGCTACTTGGGTCATTTCGATATTTTTTAACCGTAGCTGTTCGATATATTCAGCTTGCTGGAGGGCAATGCTTAACGGTTCGGCGATCTGCAACAAAGCACCGGCCTCTTCCTCAGTCCATTTCCGCACATCAGAATTCTGATAGGCTGCTAACAAACCCCAAAGATTACCAGCGCGGAAGATGGGAACAATGATGTATGCTTTGGCTTGGAACTTCTCTAATGATTCTAAATAGCAAGGTGAAAAACCAGCAGCAGAAATATCGTTGACTTTACGGAAGCGTGTTCCTTTAGCGTACATTCCACCCTGCGTTTCCTTCAGATAGGTATCGGCATCAGCTTTAACAGGGGAGCCATAATCCTTAATATTGCAACGTTCTGAAGATATCAGACCTGTTTTTAAAATGCCGTCTTGTTCCTGCATCTCCACCAGTGACGACCAACCAGCACCTACAGATTCAGCAATAACTTCTCCACTCCAGTCTGGATGAAATTGATAAACGACAACGCGATCGCATTTTAAAAATCGCCGCAACTCTTGGGTTGTAATCCGGAAAAGGGTGCGAAGATCCGTTGCTTGCCCAATCTTTTCAATGATGCCGAAAACAGTACGTTCTCGTTCAACAAGTTTGGCTGACTCCTCAGAGCGATTATAAAGTTGTTGCTGATATTGCACCTGTTGAATAGTAATACTAGACAGAGTTGCAACCTGCACCATTAGGCGAACTTCACTATCTTTCCACTGACGAGGCTGAGAATTTTGATAGGCAGCGAGCAAGCCCCACAACTTTTCTCCCTGGAAGATGGCAACAATAATGTATGCTTTGGCTTGATAAGCTTCTAAAATTTTGATATAGCAGTCAGAAAAACCAGCACTATAAATATCATTAGTGACTCGATAAATCTGTCCGCGATGGAAAGTTTTGCCTTGAGTGTGCTGAATGTAGCTATCTGCACTGTGCGATCGCCCTGTTGTCCCAACTAATCCCCCTTCGTCTGCAAGGTTCCTAACACTGCAATAGTTAACGTTATTGACAATTGCTGGGTTGTTTCGCTGTTCTTCTAATAGAGAAACCCACTCCGATCCAGCAGATTCAGCAATAAATTCCCCACTCCAATCTGGCTGGAAACGATAAATTGCGACGCGATCGCATTTTAGTGACTGTCGCACTTCTTGGGTGGCAACGCGAAAGATGGTATCCAAATCTTTGGACTGGAGAATTTTATTCGCTACACCGACCAGGATTTGGTCTTTTTCCACTTCTTGTTGCAACGCAGCCTGGATTGCGGCAACTTGCAGTTGCGCTTCTAATTCCTGCTCGATTAATTTTAGTAACTGAATTTCAGCATTCTGCCACTGGCGAGCAGCAGTGCATTGCTGCACTACCAACAAACCCCAAACCCCATCTTTTGTTAAGATTGGCAAGCTCAAACAAGCTCTGATCTGAAACCGATCTACGAGCTGCTTTTGGTAAGGAGACAAGCTTGCAGTATGAGTATCTGCGATCGCGACTAATTTTTCTTGTTGATAAACCTTGGCAGAACCCAACCCAAAAGTGACGGCAGGCAGTTTTTCCTTCAGCATTGGGGTAAAACCATCCCTCATCGCCTCCGCAACAACTATCCCCAGCGTTGGATTCGTAAACTCATACAGCACCACGCGATCGGCTTGCAGGGCGCTTTGTACCTCCATGACAACAGTAGCAAGCAAAGTATCTAGATCGGAAAATTGGCGAATTTTGCTAGCGATCGCCTGTACTTGCTCTACCTCTAATCCATCTCCTCCGTCTTGATATGGCAACACACTTAGCAGCTCTTTTAACTTGCGGATTCTCTCTCGCAACGGCCCTGTTTCCACCCAATCAGCTTGATCCAGTTCATTTCGCAATTCTTCTAGAGCGGAGGTGATTTGCTGTTTTGCTGGTACATCAACGGTATGCCCGTTATCAGTTTCCTTATAACCGTTGCTGGAATTTGAGCGAGGTTGGCTGGGTGTATGCATTACCATGATCTTTCTTGCTATGAAGGTTGTCGGAGTTAATAAGTAGAATGCAGAGTAAACTTCTTGCAGAAGTCGGGAAAAGGGTAAGGGGGGAAAGGGTAAAGGGATAAGAAAAAACCCTTGCCCTTTTACCTTTACCCTTTCCCCCAAGAGTGCAAAACTATTTTTGCAAGAGGTCTAGTGTTAAAGAGGCTGAAGGGCTTGAATCACAACCTGGGTGTCAAGTAACATCAAAGGGCTACCTTGAGAATCCACAAAGTAACCCTGCAAGAATGAGCCTAGTCGGCCAGGTAACATCGATGTCGAAATCTCTAACCGCTCTTGGGGATCGTGAACTTCAATGGTATTGACTTGCTCTACCAATAGCCCGACGGTTTGATTCTGGACTTGAACAAGCATTGCCATGCCAGAGTTTCGCACACTTTCTCGCCGACACCAGTGTGTTGCTCCCAACAAACCTGCTAAATCAAGAATCCAGATCGCTTCTCCCCGCCAATTCATTATGCCTAACAAGAATTCTGCTACCTGCGGTACTGGTAAAATCTCGGTCAGTGCAACTTGAATTACTCCCCGCAAATCAGCTAATGGGAGTAACCCATTTACCTTTCCATTCAACGGAAATCTTAAAAACCTCTGGTTGTTTCCTTGGGTAGAGTTTTCAAGTCGAAATTGGCTATTAATGGGTAGCGAAGAAAAGCGATCGTTGGCCTGTACCATTGCCCTAGTTTCCTTTAGCGAATAAATTTATTAACAGTCTGGAGCAAGGTATTTTCATCTACAGGTTTGACTAAATAGCCATCAGCGCCACTCATATTGCCCCAAGTTCTATCAACATCTGTGTTTTTAGTTGAGCAAATCACTACCGGGATTCCTTTTGTTGTCGGATCGGCTTTCAACTTGCGACAGAACTCAAATCCACTTTGGCCTGGCAAAATCAAATCCAGTAAGATCAAGTCAGGTTTTTGTTGTTTCAACCGCAGTTGAGCCTCTTCACCACTACGAACTTCATAAACTGAATATCCTCCTTGCTCTAGGTAACGTGTCATCTTTTCGGATTCTGTGAGGCTATCTTCAACTAAAAGAACTTTTTTCATTTTTTTCCTAACTATTTAATTCAGAATTTGAAAAATAATGGCGACAAATAAATTAACACCAAGCTAGATTTAGGGAGCAATTTCCCATCCACAATCGGTTTTGAAAATGGATGTAGAGAGCCACTGGTATGACTGTCGCTTCAACCTAAACACTTAAATACTTGTGAAGCATATTCAGTACTTTGTCTTGTTCTACAGGTTTACCTAAAAAGTCAGTTGCTCCTACTAATTTTGCTCGCATCCGATCTACTATTCCATCTTTCCCCGTTAAGATGACAACCGGCACATTTTTGAGACTTGGAGTTTTACGGATTTGAGAACAAATTTCATAGCCATTCACTTTTGGCATCAAAAGATCCAAAAAAATGAAGTCTGGCTTGCTCTTAATTAGGTTTAAAACTGCCGTCAAGGAATCTTGAATGCCAACAAAGCGATAACCTTGATGGGTGAGAATTTCCTCCAAACTGCGACAGATCATCGGACTATCATCCACACAGGCTACTAAAGGTCTTGAGACATCAATAATTGCTTTACTAGCTGCTGGGGGGGCAACTTGTAAAATAGTCTTCTCTTCTTTCTTCAGTGAAGAATTGGAATTATTAACTGTACTGGATGGACTGACAATTTCTTTACTAGTCGCTGGGGGAGCAACTTTGTTGAAATTGGGTGCAACTTGTAAAACAGTGTCCTCTTCTATCTTTAGTGAAGAATTGGAATTATTAACTGCACCAGACGGGTTGCCAGTTTCTTTACTAATCACAACCTGCCTGAGCTTTGGGGTAGGTGAAAAAGCGATCGCCCCTGTTTTTACCAATGTCATCAATAACCGAGTCAAAGCTAAGACATCCCGACCGCTTTTTTGCCCTAGACCTCGTAAAGTTTTTGTTCCATCAACTAGAGCAATAATCTGTTTCGAGGATGCTTGTCCTTGGAGTAGCTCAATTTGTTGAATAATCGGAAATAAATTGGGCGAGTAGCTTGCCAGTCCTGCATCTCGCCATTCTTGCCAGGCTTGTGTAGCCCGTTTCAAGACTTCCTCTGTTGGTATTACAGCTAGGAGAACCCCAGGAACTTCACCAACAACGGTAGTATGTGACAACTGCCCTGCTGGATTGTTGCCATTTCTTTTGGCTTCAATGTACTGCATGATATCAAACAGGACTTCAGCTATTGAGCTTGCAATCAGGCTAACAAGTTGTTGTTGTTCGATTAATTTTTGTTCTCGCAACTTAGCAAGAATGGAATACTCGCGGTAATTTTCCTGGGGAGAGACAAGCTGCTCCAACTGTGTCACATCCAGATTAGAACAGTACCGCAACAAGTGCCGTCGCCATCGCTCATCGGCATTAGAACCGCCAGCCTGCCAAATTAATCGTCCTAAACGAAAATATAGCGTCCAAGTCGGCCCATCTCTTGCTTCAAGATTCAGCCTGCCTGTGAATAATTTAGTTTGAAGTTGCTCGATCAATTGATTCACAATGGATCGCACCTCCTTATATATCTTGAGTTTTGCATTTACATTAGAATTGCTCAAACAATCCAGCTTACTAACTTTATTGTGAGATTGCCAATAGCACAGTTTAAAACCTTGATTGAGCTATCCCAGCTTGTTATATCCCTTTCCAATCTGGATATTTTTAAAGTTAAAAACCGAAAACTTGAACAAAGATTTAAGCTCTTTTTCTAATTATTAATAGGTTAACTATATTACTTTTGGCATACTACATCTACTGAGCAAATTGCTTGTATGGATGTAGTTGCAATACAGACCTGAAAAAGATGGAAATGTTGAATACTACAAAGCATAGACCAGCTTTAATGCTTATCGATTTTGTACTCTGCTGCTTAAGGCGAGAGACACAAGCGACCGCCCAACAGCTAGTCTGCAAATACAAAAAATGAGCTTGAATTAAGTTTGTCAAGAAATTGCTTGTTGCCGAATAAAGTATTGGCGATCGCGTTGTTCTAGTATCCCTTGCTTGATCAAGGAGCGCAGGATATCTATCGTTTGCACCCGGCTTAAGCCTATCACCTCTTCAATTTCTATCAGAGTAGCTCCTTCAGCTTGCTGAATGTATTGCTGCACTTTAGATTTAGCAGTATCCGCATTCAAGGCAGGCACTTTCTTAGTCATGGTATTGGCGGAAGCGCGAAAACCAGTGGCTTTAATTGCAGAACGGGAGATTGACCATTTTGGAACTGTTGCAACTAATTTCTCTTCTTTAGCAGGAATCGGGGAAACTGCTTGTTCATGAGTGCGATCGTCCCAAACATTGTTATGTAAGATAGCCCGGAAATTTTGCAAGTTTTGGAATAATGCCTGAGCCTTTGCTGCCCGCTGTTGGCGGTATTCTTGCTGGCGTTGGCAGACATCTGTTTTTATTTGCAATATTTCCAATTGCCGCTCTACAATCTCTTGCTGAAATTGCTGCTGTTGTAAGTTCCTGTCGTTGTGAAGGCTGGTAACAAAACTGCTCAATTCTTGATGAAGCATATCTGCTTGCAGCTGCAATTCTTGTTGAGTTAGCTGTTTCCACTGGTTAACTTGTTGACGGCGTTCAGCAGTTATTTGCAATCGCTGCGATCGCTCTTGTTCCCATAAATTCTTGAGAGCCATCAGATGATATCTCCTATTTTGTTAACTAGAAATATTAAATAAGCTGTTACGCATTTAATTTGTATATTTATCTGATGACTGATGACTGTTAACCGAAAACCTGTCAACAGTCATCAGTCAACGACCATCAAGAGTGTTTATATACTTTAGACGCGTATCAGCTTAGGAGCCATAAAGACTCCCTTTCTCTAATATGCTGTTAAGCAGCAGATGGAACAGCAGCCTGAGATGTTAAACCAACTGCCTCGGCATATCTTAAGTAAGTTTCAACTGAAGCAATAACAATCCGAGCTTCTATTGATAGCAGTTCAATACCAACTAAAGAAACACGTACCCAAGCATCAATTACAATTCCTTTGTCCAAGATGCGGTCAATAACTTCAGCCAGACTTGAAGATGAGTTAACTTTTTCAACAGCCATTTTATTTGTCTCCCACAACTCTAATTATTTATTTCATCTTGCTCTGATTGAGCAGTAGGTAAAACTTACACAATGTGTTTTATTCTTCCTGGGTTTAGTGTTCCCAAAAACATGAGAAAATATAACAAAATAAAAAAATAATAAAAAGTTAACAATATTTTTTTAGACAAAAATTAAAGAAAAAATCATCTAATCTTGATTTTTTCTGCGAAAATTTTAAATATTATTTTTTATGAAATTATATGAGAGTATTTTTGAGAAAATGATAGGATGGTAGAGGTTCACTCAGTGACAATTGCCAGTGCGAGCATTGTACCTGCCAGAGGGAAAACTGCTGCGTACTGAGCGTTGAATCGTTGCGCTGTGCCAAAAAGTGGATTTGCCGCACATCTGACTGTCGAGTTTCACAGATAACATTTGTATATGTTTTGAGAATTAACTGGCTCAAGAGTTCCCACTGTTCGCATTGTTGTGCTTGAAATGCTTGCTGTGTTTGGTAGCGTTGTTTTTTAGCTAATAAATAGGCTTTTCCCCTGGCATCAATAGTGTCAGAATCGTCAAGTAAAGAACAAGGTGTCATTTTTAAAGTGTACTCAACTTTGTCTGCTAGCTCAGTTAGGGCTTCTAGATATTGCTCTTGGTGCTTTTCTAGATGATTCAGCAGTTTTTCCATAGAGGTAAAACCCCTCCCAAAGCGTAGGGGAAGAAGGGGAGTTTGTTGAAAAAGTTCTCGAATTACGCGATCGTGGTTTAATACTGCTTGAAGTAAACGCTCATCCGTTGCCTGTATTGCTTCCAGTGAGATTTCTGGCTCTACGATCGCGCCTAAACCAGAAGAGTAAACGAGTTCAATATTCCTTTCCATCCCTAAGGGTAGAACAAGCGGTGATGCGGTCGGGACTAGAAGAGCATAAGCGTATATTGACATAAGTAGAACGGCGTAAATATTTATAGTTTGGATGAGGCAGGAGGCAGATGGCAGGAGGCAGGAGGGAAGAGGGTTTAAGTTAAATTTACTTTAGTAACATAACTTAAGTAGATTCCGCTCTGAACTTCTGCCTTTTTTCAAGTAAGTATTCATGCTTGTTTTTGGCACAATTAAGCATGAAAATTCTTACCT
>JADEXV010000217.1 GCA_015206945.1 Nostocales cyanobacterium LEGE 12452
GAGAAGCAGAGGGGCAGGGGAGCAGAGGAGAAATAATAACTCCTAACTCAGCACTCCTAACTCAGCACTCCTGAAGGTCATGAGGCATTGGTTTTTAACAAATGACAAAGAACCAAGGACAAATGACTAAAAACTGTTACAGTCTATGACGCGATCGCAATATGATCCTGGTTGCGATGTTAGGATTCCCTAAAAACGTTGAGAGAACAGACTTTATGGCAGAAACACTCTCTGGACAAACCCCGCTATTTGCTGGCAGCACTGGTGGCTTGCTTACAAAAGCAGCAGTTGAAGAAAAGTACGCGATCACTTGGACTAGCCCGAAAGAGCAAGTTTTTGAATTGCCTACAGGTGGTGCTGCTGTTATGCGGAAAGGTGAAAACCTGCTGTATATAGCTCGTAAAGAATATGGCATCTTTTTGGGCGGTCAGCAACTTCGTAAACTCAAAATCACAGATTACAAAGTTTACCGGATTTTACCCAACGGAGAAACTACCTTACTTCACCCAGCCGATGGTGTCTTCCCCGAAAAAGTAAATGAAGGTCGTGATAAAGTGCGTTTTCTCCCACGCAGGATTGGGCAAAATCCCAGCCCATCAAAGATCAAGTTTAGTGGTAAAACTACCTATGATGAATAGGGAGTAAAACTGGGGATTGGAGAGCAGAGGAGCAGAGGAGCAGAGAAGCAGGGGGAAGTTACAGCAAATCTTTTCCCTCTGCCCCCTATTCCCTCTGCCCTTCTGCTTCTTGTGCCCCATGCCCTTCAGGAGTGCTGAGTGCTGGGTTAGAAGTGCTGAGTGCTGAGTTAGGAGTTAGGAGTTATTATTTCTCCTCTACTCCCCTGCTCCTCTGCCCCTCGGTCACTGAGCGTAGCCGAAGTGCTGCCCCTCTGCTTCTTATGCCCCATCTCTAAGCAATTTATGGTATTCCCCGATTTCTCCGAATTTTCTCAACTAGCTTTACAAGGCAACTTCGTCCCGGTATATCAAGAATGGGTGGCGGATTTAGATACGCCCGTATCTGCTTGGTATAAAGTATGTGCGGGTCAGCCTTATAGCTTTTTGTTGGAATCCATTGAAGGTGGGGAAAAGCTGGGACGCTATAGTTTAGTGGGCTGCGATCCGGTGTGGGTTTTGGAAGCAAGGGGCGATCGCACGACTCAGAAAAACCGCGATGGTTCGCAGGTGGTTTTTGCAGGCGATCCTTTTACAGCTTTAGCCGAATGTTTAGCACCTTATCACCCAGTAAAATTACCACAGCTACCACCGGGAATTGGCGGTTTGTTTGGGTTTTGGGGCTATGAATTGATTCAGTGGATTGAGCCGCGTGTGCCAATTTATCCACCAGATGAGCGGAATATCCCTGATGGGTTGTGGATGCAAGTAGACCACTTGTTGATTTTTGACCAGGTGAAGCGAAAAATTTGGGCGATCGCTTATGCTGATTTACGCGACCCGAATGTAGATTTAAAAGCAGCATATCAACAAGCTGGCGATCGCGTCACCCAGATGCTCGAAAAGCTATCTCTACCCCTATCGCCAGAAAAAACTCGATTGGAATGGAATCCGCCAGGGAGCAAGGGAGCAGCACTTCGGCTACGCTCAGTGACCGAGGAGCAGGGGAGCAGGGGAGCAGGGGAGTATAAGAGTAATTTTACCCGTCCTGATTTTTGTGCCAGCGTTGAGAAGGCGAAAGATTATATTAAAGCAGGTGATATTTTTCAAGTAGTAATTTCTCAGCGACTATCAACAACATACACAGGCGACCCTTTTGCCCTTTACCGGTCGCTACGTCAGATAAATCCTTCGCCTTACATGGCTTACTTTAACTTCCAAGATTGGCAAATTATCGGTTCCAGTCCTGAAGTGATGGTGAAAGCCGAAACCGATTCAGATGGTGGAGTAATAGCGACGGTACGCCCAATTGCTGGGACGCGTCCACGAGGTAAAACCACTCAGGAAGATGCAGCCTTCGCTGAAGATTTACTCCAAGACCCCAAAGAAATTGCCGAACACGTAATGCTTGTGGATTTGGGGCGGAATGATTTGGGGCGTGTTTGTCAAAGTGGTAGCGTCAAAGTTGATGAATTAATGGTAGTTGAGCGCTACTCCCATGTGATGCACATTGTTAGCAATGTTGTAGGTAAATTAGCAGTTGGTAAAACAGCATGGGATTTACTTAAAGCTTCTTTCCCAGCAGGTACGGTAAGCGGCGCACCCAAAATTAGGGCGATGGAAATTATCCACGAATTAGAGTCTAGTCGTCGGGGTGTTTATTCGGGTGTGTATGGGTATTACGATTTTGAAGGACAATTAAATACTGCGATCGCAATTCGCACAATGGTAGTGCATGATCAGACAGTGAGCGTACAAGCTGGTGCAGGTTTGGTAGCTGATTCTGAGCCAGAGAAAGAATACGAAGAGACGCTAAATAAAGCTAGAGGTTTATTAGAGGCGATTCGTTGTTTGCGTTGAAGTAGGGACTGAAAAAAGGAATAGGGTACAGGTTATTACCTATCACCTGTAAACTCTATTTTAACCCCCAAGCCTTTTTACTACCTGTATGGTTTCTCTCCCATACAATTAATTGCACATTGATTTTTGTTGCTTAATTGTAAAACCGGGCTTGATACAAGTACAGTAACAGTTCGATCTGCTGTATGAGCATCTAGACCAGACTTTAAAAGTTGATGTATCAATACCCTTCTATTTTGAATTACATAGGTTTTACTTTGAACAGCAAGATGTTTGGAAACAATTTGTGCTACTTCTAAGCCCACGTATCCACAATACCGTGACAAATTGGGAAGCTTTATAAATCCAATCAACATCAAACTTTTTCCAAAGCTAAATAGAGTTTTTTAAACCTATTGAAAATTTAAAAGAAGTCCTGGTATCAAAATCCAAGACCTCTGTTGAAACTACTACACACTAGAAATGAACAAACTTACTCATCCTAATTGGCTGAAGTAAATCGCCCAAATAATTCCAGTTATTCCAATCGCAATTAAAAGGTTAGTGAAAAATCTGCCGAACTCAATTTCTTGTCCCAGTCCTTTGTCGTCTTGACCGACAGTAAAAAACAATGACCAGGCTTGATTTGCATTGATAGTCTCAAAGTTGTTGAAAGCAGGTCTAAAAACAACGGGTCCAATTAAATCCTTTGTGGGATAATCAAAATCAGTTTTCATAAGTAAGTTTGCCTCTAAATTGCTTTATTCGTCAAGTGAAGAAAATTAATAAATCTCAAAGTGTCTTCTTTAAAGGCTGGTTAGCCATCCAATCAAACCGTGTCCGGTGATAACTTCTACAGCTAAGAGTGAAACAAAAGCAATCATTGCCAAACGCCCATTGAGTTTTTCGGCATATTTGGTGAATCCTATCCGTGGAGTTTCATCAACATAAACCTTGGGTTCAATCGCAAATCTGTTGAGTTTACCGCGTTCGTTAATGGTAAAGCCTTTACTTGCCATTTTTGATTCTTTGTTTTTACTCTTTGTAACCAAATATTAACTATTGTAAATATTTTTTGCAACTACTTGACATAAAAATAAAGGTAGTAAGAACCGTACCAAGCGAGTAGGGTATTTCGGATTTGTACAAGAACCAGGCGTGTCTACAGTCGGCTTAATACTGTTTGGTTCAAGCAAGAGACGCGATGAATCCCTGTCAAGACGAAAGACTAATTATTGTAGAGACGGCGATTTATCGCGTCTTTGTGATGATTTATCCTATCTTTAGCGACCTAGAATTTTCATCAAAAAATTTTAACCGAACCATTTTGACAGTCGGCTGTGACGCTCGATAGCGAATAGGTTCAGCTAAGGATTGTGGAAATTTGATGCACATAAAAGTATTAATTGCATTAACTTAAAACATCAGTAAAACTTATTTTCTACATAAACAGAAGTTATCAATATATAACTGAGAAAGTATTGCTTATTTGTAACGAACTTGTTATGTTTCTTTACATAAAGATATAAAACAGCATCAATGCGTTAAACCACCGTTAATCAAGGCTTTCTAAATAACTATGCAGTTGAGCCTGCAATGTGCATTGCCAAGTATCTAAACTCAACGGCAACAGCATCACTATGCCTTTTTTAGAACTATGTCTACAACAGGCTGTTTTAATGATGCCAAAACTACTGAGTGCCTTTATTAACACTTAAACGCATTTTTCATCGGTCTTTGCACATTTGATTTTTCACATTCGGTAGAACTGTAATTTTCTTTTTGGAATTTCTGCTATGTCTTTTACCATCCAGTCGGCTCAAAGTATTTTTCCCGGCACCCTAGTTGCTGACGTTGTTCCAACCGTCGTCGAATCATTCTCTAAGCTCAATGCTGAAGATCAACTAGCATTACTTTGGTTTGCTTATACCGAGATGGGTAGAAGTATTACAGTTGCGGCTCCTGGGGCAGCCAACATGATCCTTGCACAAGGCTTACTCGAACAAATTAAGCAGATGCCTTTTGAGGCTCAGACGCAAGTCATGTACGATTTGGCTAACCGTGCTGACACTCCTTTGTGCCGTTCTTATGCATCCTTCACCGTAAATATCAAGTTAGGCTTTTGGTATCAGTTAGGCGAATGGATGGCTCAGGGAATTGTTGCTCCAATCCCACCAGGTTACAAGCTTTCTTCTAAAGCTGCTGATGTGTTACAAGCCATCCGCAATGCAGATTCAGGTCAACAAATTACCATCCTACGCAATACCGTAATCAGCATGGGATTTGACCCGAATGCTCCTGGTAGTTACAAAAAAGTTTCAGAACCAGTAGCTCCTCCCACTGCACCAGCTTTTCGGACTAAAGTCACCATTGAGGGCGTCAACAATCCTACAGTACTTGGCTATATCAACAACATGAATGCCAATGACTTTGATGCTGCGGTTTCTCTGTTTCGTTCCGAAGGTGCTTTGCAACCTCCCTTTGAAAGACCAATTGTTGGTCAAGACGCAATTCGTGCTTATATGCGTGAAGAATGCCAGGGATTAAAGATGCTCCCAGAGCGCGGCGTATCTGAGCCAGTGGAAGATGGCTACACCCAAGTTAAAGTTACAGGCAAAGTCCAAACTCCTTGGTTCGGAGCCAGCGTGGGTATGAATATTGCATGGCGGTTTTTGCTAGATCCCCAAGGCAAAATATTCTTTGTAGCGATTGACTTGCTGGCTTCTCCAAAAGAACTGCTGAACCTAGTACGTAAATAGAGGGCTAGATTAGTTGCTGCTTAAGCGTGGATGAGTCAAGAAGCAATCGCTACCTCACCACGCTTAAGCAAAATAAACTGATAACGGCTTTTTTGGTATTTTTATCCTGCGATCGCTATTGAAAACAACCGATTCCATCAGCGATATTTTAAAAGATTGTTAAATAGTTTTAAGGTGAGTGCGGATTATTTAAAGTCTCGAAATATACAAAACTAAAACAAGTAGTATGCTCAAGAGTATCTCAACTATTCTTTACTTGTTTATTTATATTTAAATAACAATATATCTTTGGATAGAGTAATAATTTATTCATCTACCAAGAGTAATAGATTATCAATGACTTTTTTCAATTCCTCTGAGCCGCTCCTACGTGAAAAACAGCAAGAGCTAGATTTTCAAGATATTCAAGGTCTAGTCTGTCTCAACTACCAAATTGGAAATTTCACCCTCTTTTCAAAGTTTTATACTCGCGTCGATCAAGCATTTATTCTCTGGGGACTAATTTCATCTGGGATTTTCGTAACCGCCCAGTTTTTACCTATTAGCTGGAGTAGCCAAGCGATTTTGTGGTCAGTGCTTACCTTATTCGGTGCAGTCGGTATGGTAAGTTTAACTTGGTTTTGGGCAACTGTAGAACAGCTACGCTGGGTTGTTTATAGCTGGGCGATTTTAATCTTAATGGGTTTAATCTTGACCGATCTGAGCATTTTTTTGGGATGGGGAGAGGTGTTGATCCGTTTGTGTCCACTGTGGTTAGGATTAAGTGCCATCGGCTACTTTTGCACCGGGATAGGAATGCGTTCACGCACATTTATTCTGATGGGGTTTATTCATTTGCTGGGAATCTTAGTTTTACCGTACTGCGGTGTTATGCAGTTTCTCTCAACGGGGCTAATTATGACCGTTAGTTTACTGTTACTAGCAGAATTACAATGGGATATGCAATCTTCAAGTGATTACAGCCAATTAACACCACAACAAAAGCAGTTTAACCAAGCACAGTCCCAACGGCGTCAAATGAGCAGCTAAAGTTATTAAGAATTAAAATCTTACTTTAGACAAGTTTGTATAAACAATATAGCTATATCTCTTGACTAGGTAGTGTTTATACTTGAGAGAGAGAGTTTTTCACCCAACTGTTAGCTATGCTAGTTTTATGAAAACAGACAGCACTGTATGGGTGTTATACCGCTGTGGCCCATTATCGAACATCGAAGGAGAGCGATCGCAGATGTTTGAACAGTGTAAATCAATAAAAATCCTTGACGGTGTGGAGTTTTTGTCGCTTCCTCCACTTTATTATCACTGAAGGGAAGGTTAAATTCTTCGTCAGAGCGGTCTAAGGTGGTAAACGTCTTGTGTTTTTTACGTTACAAGTTAGTTTTGATACTCCAATATCCTTGATTCAAAATAAATTAAGGATACTGGAGTTTCACGGCTAATGTAACTATCTGTTAGTTGGCGTTTGTGTGTCAAAATATTCACGCCAACGACTAATTTGACTATCTTTAAAATCTACAACAATTACGTCATCAGCTTTATTACGAAGACCTGTCGCCTTTTCTGTATCTTCGTAGTACCACTCTACTGCTGCCTGATTTGCTCCAATGATAATCCGCTGGATGTCTATTTTAATATCTGAATACTGTTGTTTAAAATTGGTAAGTCCTTCTCGAATTCTTTCTTGTCCCCGCCACGATTGACCAGGCACGATTAATTCTCCGTCAATTGTAAACAATTGTGCAAGGGCATCGACATCTTGAGCAACCCATGCATCTTTAGCTTTTTCTATTAATATCTGCATATCTTGTTGGTTCATAGACTGACTGGCAACTAAAGGTGTGCTAAAAGTTAAGCTAACAAATATAGTTCCTAACACTAGCCATTGAGATAACCAAAGCATCTAGATTTTTCTACCCTCTAAAGTATCAAGCTTATAGAGCATTAATAAAATTTAACAGGAGTTGGTTGAACTGCGATCGCTCCTGCGAAAAGTCAGGTTTTGATTGGATGCAGAATGTCTGTAGCGTTAACGTTAATTCTACAGCCAAAACTGGCGATCGCCATTCAGCGAATTTGGGACAATACCTTGTAACCGTCTATAGGCTATACGGTCAGATCCATACAGTGGAACGGGTAAGCGTGGCTCTTTCAACGCTCCATGATGGAGCAAAGTGAGTTTTAGCGTTGCTTCTATTACATCCTCAATCGGTGCTTGGTGTCCTTTCTCATGTACTCTCAAACGTAGAGGATAAGGTAAGCCCATATTCTCAGAGGGTAGTTTAGTAGTTACCAAAATCACTTCACGAGAGGACAAACGAAGTGCTAACCCTTGTGTGGGTGCTTTCACAACTGACTGATAATAGTTATATAATCTGGGAATACCAGACTTAATACACTCTACAAGAATAAATTTAGAATTAATTGCTTTAGCTCTTTCCTGCAAATATTCAACTTCATCACCACAAAAGCGTCCGTCACGGTAAATTAGTACAGTTTTTTCGCTGATATCAGCAGATGGGAGAAACCTTTCTAATGTTTGTTTATCAATTTCTTCACCTTCTGTTGAAACATCTTCTAACCTATAACGAATAAAATCCCCTTGTTTACCGTACAAACGAACACTTGCACACACATTTCTGCTACCGACGGTTTTCTTTTTGGGTTTTCTTGAAATATCCAAGCCGATAAAATAATCAGCAATCCCTAAAGGTTCAGCTAGAATAAAAGGCGAATTTCCCAACTTTGCTAAAATTCCTACTATTACTTGATTGAGGATGTTTTTATAATTGCTAGGATTTTTTAAAGTATCTTCATAGATTACTTGGCTTACTATCTCAGGGTTACTACGTCGGAGTACCCTTGAAGAAACAAAAGTATATAAGCTCCCATCATCACTATTATCAGTATGGCGATCGCTCTGTGGTAAAAAGGTCAAAACAATATCAGTAGGGATAGCTATTAAATCATCAAGGACTTTCTCCACTTTAGCTCTGGCTTCAGCACTGCTTAAACCATTGATTGAAACGGCTTTTCTTCTATCTTCATCAATCTCAAAGCTTTCAAAGTCATAGTCTTTTAAGCGTTGTCGAAGTTGCTTAAGAAAAGATATATCAACTTTAAAATCGCCTATTTTAAGTGCTGCAATGCGAATTTTTCTGGAAGTATCTTGATAATCTTGGTGACGGCGATAAACGCCACCTGTAGATAGTCCCTTTAAAACCTCATTTCGCTTTCGGGTCACATTCTTGCCAAATTGAAGTAATGTTTCTTCAAGTTTGAAGGTAGGTACTAAGAATAATTTTGGATACTTCCCGTTGTTAATGCATTTAGCTGCTAACTGAAAACCATAGACAGCTAAAGCATTTGTAGCTTCTTGTTTGGATGAAGCTAAACGATTTTGCCGTTCTTGATAAGGAATTTTAGTTTGCTTTCGTAAATCACTATACTTTACTTCAAATAAGTCAGCCGTTTCTTCTGTAACACAGGGAATTAAAGCAGCCATTGGATAGTCAAATCGTTGTTTATCCTTACCAAATTGAATAGTTACTACAGGTTGCTCATCTGGTGCTGCTTCCGGTTCAAGTTTCTGTTTACTAATAGCTCCAGTTGCTTTTTGAAAAAGCTCTTCTCTACGCTCTCCAAAAGTTCCTGCAAGACCCACAATTGTAGCAGAGCTTTTTTTTTCAATATCTTTAACCTTTAAGCCAATCAAAAGCTTATTTGAGTCTTGTCGGTAGGGATGATTTTCGTAAAACTCAGCTAAATCACCTTTGAAAACAAAAGAACTGTGAATTGTAAAAGCGATCACAGGATGTAAAGTATCTTTTATTTCTATCGTTTCTGCCCAAAAATCTACTTCACGTTTGACTTCCACCTTATTTTCAGACCAAACAGTATCAGATGAAAAAGGTCGTCTAACTTTCAAGACCCTTACAGCTAATTGAGCCAATATAGAAGCTGTTATTTGTGGTTGGCTTACCCACTGAATTGAGTAAGTGCGATCGCCAATATCTTTTTTCAAGTCCTCTTGAATTTCTGTTAAAGCTTTTCGCCATTGATCTAAATTTGGCATTGATTGATTAGGTTTAGCTAAAACCCAAAAATTACCATCTATAAAAATGACTATAATATCAGGAAATTTCTGATTAAACCGCCAACTTACGCGATTACCTATTTCAGTATTGACTCTGGGAGTCAGTCGAAAGCAAATTAAGTTAGGTTGAGGAATATTTAGTAAAAATATTTCCGACAAAAATATTGGGGATATATTAGTTTTTAAGGGGGATTGAAGCAGACCAGCAGTCATGTAGAAACCTCTGATATAGTAAATTCACAAATTGAGTTAAACGAACAGTAGCGACAACTTACACCCGGATTTTGGGGAAATATTTGACTGAAATCAGCAGAATTTTTACGGTAGCGCTTCAAATCTTCTTGATGTCGTTGAGCTATTAGAGCAAGTTCTATCTGAAAAGCCTTAAGAGTGTTAGGTGTTGCGCTGATAGGTTCTGACCAATTACCATTTTCTAAGTTATAAAAAGACGCTACTGCTTTTTGCTGGGGGTATCGGTAACTAGCAGCTAGTAAATAAATATACCCTTGTCGCCGATCAAAATCAGAGTGGCCAGTTTTGAAATCTAAAATGTGCAAAGTATCATCTTCTTCGGCAAAAATGCAGTCAATCGCAGCAAAGAAGTTAAAAGATTGATTACCCTGCTTAATCAGAATTGGTTCTGGAAAACCCTCATCACCTCGGCTAAGTTGAATAATTTTCTTCTCAGCAAGAATTGGATTTTGCTGGTAGTTTGTCAGTATCTGAAGTACTCGCTGCTGAACCAAATCTGACTCTTTCCGCAATTCCAGAATCACTATCATTTGTTCTACAGCGTCTTTTTGATGTAACATCGGGGAGTTTTCATGAAACTCATAAACTCCCCTTTGTGCTAGTAATCCAATTCGCTGAGGAGTGCTATCACTTGCCAAGATTGCTGCAACCGCAGGTTCTCGCGATCGCGCTTTTGTAAAACCTCGTTTCATGTCACAGTGTAAGTGTTCTTTCCCTATGGGTGGAGAGTACTGCAACCATAAGTTGTAACTGGCAAATGGTAGCCAATTTTGGCTCATTGATGTCAAACCCCAGAATTTAGCAGAGAAAAAAGTTTTACTTGGTTAGGATTTCGTAGATTGCTGTATATACACCAACCTCGGTTGCCATTTCCAAGGTATGCAAGCCTTCTAGCATCTGTTCGGCAGCCTTTCTGAGTTGTGGATTGCGGCTTGATTTTTGAATTTCTTCAAGCAGAACTGGTAGAGGTCTACCAACAGAAAAGGACAATTGTTCAAAAGTTACAGGTTGTTCTTTCATAAAATTGGGTACTCCTGTTGTAGGTAGGTATAATTTAAAGCTGAAAAAAACCGAAAATTTGCGATCGCACGGGTTATCCGATGAGTTATACTGAGATTATTGCACATAATGACCATGTTGACCAACTTAATCAACTTTGTCAAGATAGCTCAGGAAATTTTGGGAACACTGAAGTGAGTAAAACTTTTGGCCATATTATTCGTATAGCTCGCAAGGAAAAGGAACTCAGTCAGCGTGAAATGGCTAAATTGATAGGTGTGGATTACACCTACCTATCCAAACTAGAGAACGATCATGCTGGGTATCCTCCTAGTGAGGATGTCATTCATAAATTAGCTCTTCACCTAAATTTGAATGAAGAAGAGTTAAGACACCTTGCTGGTCGAATTACACCTGATGACACAAAAGTTTTTGAGGATTTGGTCAAGAAGTATAAGCAAATGCCTGCTTTACTACGCCGAATGAGGGATGAGCCTGACTTCGCTCACAAGTTACTTAGGGAAACAACAAAATCAGAAGGTGAGGAGAAGTAGAGTTAACGGTGAGCAAACAGCATTCCTTTATTCCCAAAGATGAATCAGAGTTAAAAATTATTAAGCCCTATCGCTTCATTGACAAAAATGACATTGAGCGTCAAGCGACAGACGTTCTCATGTATGTGCAAGCAAAGCGCCAGCGTCCTCTCAAATGGCCAATTGATGCTGGTTATATGGCGGAAGCTCTAGGATTGGATATGGATTGTGGGGAAATACCTGCTGATGAGCATGGAGCGATTGCAGCTATGATTTTACCCATCGAACGTAAGATTATAATGAATGAGAATCATCGTGACCTACCTCAAGGATTTGAAGAGTCATCAATAGCTCATGAAATTGGACACTGGACACTTCATATAGATCAAAATAAGGTTTCTAGGTTTTTAGAACTGCAAGAAATGGGTATTGAAAAAACTGTAGAACCATTTTTATGCCGCAGTGTTAGCACTCAGCAAGGAATTGAATGGCAAGCTCAGTATTTTGCAAGTTGCTTTCTCATGCCACTCTTTAAACTAGAAGAAGTGCAAAGAGGACGTAATTTAACTAATTGGAAACATCTTTATGCAATGAAAGATGAGCTTGGTGTCACAATTTCTAATTTAAAGAACCGCTTACAAAGCCTTGGCTGGATTTCTATTCCCAAGGATTCTAGACAAATATATCCGGGTAAAGCTACACCAAATGGGTAGAGAAATTTTTTTAATAGGTAAAATGCGATCGCACCCCACACAGCACTACACTAGAAAGTAAGATGCTCAGAATAGCCTATGAACGCCACGACAACCAGTTTCCCTTCTATACTCAAATTAAAAATTGACTTGACTGATGAGCAATTTTTCCAAATGTGTCAGAAAAATAGTAATTATAGATTTGAGCGCACAGCATCAGGGGAATTATTAATTATGCCACCTACAGGTAGTGATACTGGCAACCGTAACTTTGATATGGTTGTTGAATTAGGAATCTGGAATAAACAAACTAAATTAGGCAAAGGTTTTGACTCTTCAACTGGTTTCACCTTACCTAATGGTGCAGAACGTTCTCCTGATGTTTCTTGGGTGAAAATTGAGCGTTGGAATGCTTTAACCCCAGAACAACAAGAAAAATTTGCCCCAATTTGTCCTGATTTTGTCGTAGAGTTGCGTTCTCGTACTGATTCCTTGAAAGAATTGCAAGAGAAAATGCAGGAGTATATCGAAAATGGTACTCAATTAGGCTGGTTAATTGACCGGAAAAACAAGCGAGTGGAAATTTATCGTCCAGGTAAAGATGTAGAGATATTAGACAATCCTGCTAGTTTATCAGGAGAAAATGTACTACCTGGGTTTGTGTTAGATTTACAGCAGATTATATAATTTTATTGATTGGGATAGATATAGCGCATTTCAAAACGACTTTGTTCCCAAAGTGGTATTAAAGCCTGTTTAGCAGCATTTAAGTGAGCTTGTGAAAAAGATATTTTCCCATTTTCTATAATCCAAATAAATATCCGAGTAATTAAATCTGCCTTGCAACTATTCTCGTATTCACTATTATTTATTCTTACTACTTGCCGATCTAAGCAATCTATAGCATATTTAAAAGTTAAGTTTTTCCAGTCAGTGGAATTGCTATAATTTTCTTCTGGCGTATTTTTCCACTCAACTCTCCGCAAATTTCCGAAAATATAGTCTATGCCTATTATGGAAGAATCCGTATTACGAACTAAATTTGTATAGGCTTGGTAATATGGCTTCAATAGCGAAGCTGCAATATTTTCCACATAGATATGTAGCCAAGATTGTATATCACGAAGATAAGGTACTAAATCTCTAATATTATTAATTTCTTTGATTGGCGCACGTTCACTTCTGCAATTTATTATTTTTGCTAGCAATTCAGATTCAGATAATTGAGATTTGTTGGAGTAGTAATTAATAACCTTGGGGATATATTTATCTAATAACCACTGCTTGGTATATCTAGCTGTCCAAGTTCCTCGTACTCCAATATCTTGCTGCCATAAGCTAAATTTAGTTGCATCAATAGATTGTAAATTAACATTATTTAGTTCATAGAGTATGTTAACTTGATTGCTAGGTAATAAAGATAAATCTATGTTAAATTTGGGAAAGATAAATGCATGATCGCGAATTCCTCGACTCACTCGAATTGATATATTTTTTCTATGAAATAGATGCCATTCTGACTTGCCTTTTTTATAATCAAATTCCTTCGCAAACTGCTGCATTAAATCCCATAATTCTTGTCTTACAGAAAAAAGGATAAAACCACGAACTTGTGAAAAGTTTACAAATTCAAAATCCCATGTTTCTAGAGCATTCTCAAATTCAATTATTGAGTTTTTATATTTTTGGCAAACTTCATCGATACACAAACACAAGTCTGTTGCTTCTAACTTTGATAATATAACTGTTATTTGACCCAAATTTACTGTAAAATTATTTTTATCTAATTCTTTCAAAAAACGACGACAACCCCAATCTGGATTAGTGTGTAATCCTGTCATTAATTGGCCTAAAATATTTTGATGATTTAAGTGAATTTTTAGACCTTTGAAAATAATACTACTGAATTCTATTTGACAATTACCTTCACCAAAAGCTTTGGGTAAATTACAAGCGATCGCTACTTTTGGTTTAACAACAACTAAGCGGCAGTCTTCTCGCGTTATAGAAGGCTCAAAATCACATTTTTCTAAAAAATACTGTAAATCTGGATGACGTATGATTAATTTTTCTATTAAGCTATATTTAGTATATGTTAAAAT
>JADEXV010000218.1 GCA_015206945.1 Nostocales cyanobacterium LEGE 12452
ACACACCTCTAATACCAGCGCCAGCGATCGCAGAACGCATTGGCAGACAAGTACGGGTTTTTGTAAAATATGACGGTCTGAATCCCACCGGCAGCTTCAAAGATCGGGGGATGACTATGGCAATTTCCAAGGCCAAGGAAGCAGGGGCAAAAGCAGTAATTTGTGCCAGCACGGGCAACACCTCAGCCGCCGCCGCCGCTTATGCCAGACGCGGAGGTATGAATGCTTTTGTATTGATTCCCGACGGTTATGTGGCGCTGGGCAAGTTAGCTCAAGCGTTGTTGTACGGCGCAGAAGTATTGGCAATTAAAGGTAATTTTGACCAAGCACTAGAAATTGTCCGTGAGATGGCTGAAAGCTATCCGATCACTTTGGTGAATTCGGTCAATCCCTACAGGCTAGAAGGACAAAAAACAGGAGCCTTTGAAATTGTCGATGCATTGGGTGATGCACCAGACTGGTTGTGTATTCCCGTGGGAAATGCGGGAAACATCACAGCATATTGGATGGGATTTTGTCAATATCATCAAGCTAGAAAGTGCGATCGCTTACCCAAGATGATGGGATTTCAAGCCGCAGGAGCAGCCCCCTTGGTACACGGTCAGCCAGTGGCGCATCCCGAAACCCTAGCGACAGCAATTCGTATTGGCAACCCTGCAAGTTGGGACTTAGCGATCGCAGCCCAAACCGCTAGTCAAGGAAATTTCCACGCCGTTACTGATGCCGAAATTCTCGACGCTTATCGACTTTTGGCAGCATCAGAAGGTATCTTCTGCGAACCTGCTAGTGCTGCTTCTGTCGCTGGGTTGTTGCAGGTGAAAGACCAAGTTCCCACAGGGGCGACTGTCGTTTGTGTACTCACAGGCAATGGACTAAAAGACCCAGATACAGCGATTAAACACAATCACAGTCAATTTCAACAAGGTATCGCAGCAGAACTGGGCGCAGTAGCTGAGGCAATGGGATTTTAGGGTATTGGGCATGGGAAGAGGCAGAGGGGCAGCACTTCGGCTACGCTCAGTAACCGAGGGGCAGAGGAGAAAAACTTACTGCAACTTCTCCTCTGCTCCCCTGCTCCCCGCCCCTGCTCGCTCTCGCGTCAAGCTATCAATAGCATCACCCAAAGCAGTAGTCAGGTTATTGCGGCTTTGGGCGTGATTATCCTGCTCAGTTTTCAAAGCTTGCAAGAGGCGATCGCGTTCTTTAATCGCGGCGATAAGTTTAGCTTGCAAGTCTTCCACAGATTTTAGCTGTTCTATTTCTTGTTGAATCGCTACTGGTGTCCCAGCAGCGAGTATATCTACTTCAAAACCTTGAAGTTTATGCAGTTCTGCCTTGAGGGAGGCGATCGTCTGTTGAGAAAGTTGGGCATCTGTACGGCGTTGTTCTGCTTCTGTGTTGTAAAGCTGACGCCATTTTTGGGCGCTCTCCCAAGCTGTATCGCGCTCGTGTTGCAGCTGTGCCATCTGCTCTTTGATTACCTGGATTTCTGTCAACCACTGTTGTGTTAAATCTTCATTCATAGATTAATAGTCATTAGTTAGGAACTCTCCCCCACTTCCCACTCGGTATTCTTGCGGTAGAAAGATAGATGCGATCGCTACGCAAAATTTAGCACAGTAGTTAATCAACCCAACCAGTTTTAACTCTAAATTATGCCAAAGCCTCGTTTTTTTCGCTTCTTTGTCCACCTCAATTGGCGCACGATTAAAAAAACTTTTTCCAGGACAATCGAAAGGCGGCTTTTTGGACTCGCCTCGGAAATCGCCTACAATGCAATGCTATCGCTGTTTCCAGCAATTCTTGCGATCATCACAGCTATTGGTTTATTGGCAGAATCTTTACAAAACACCTTTAAACAACTAGCAGTGCAACTAAGTCAAGTCTTACCGGAACAAGCCTTGGATTTGATTCGTGATTTTGCCACCACAGAAATTACCAACTCCAAAAACAGCGGTTTGTTTTCTCTAAGCTTTGTATTAGCAATTTGGGCTGCTTCTGGGGCGGTAAATACAGCTATGACAGCCCTCGATCAAATCCATCAAATTCCTCCAGAAAACATCCGCCCTTTTTGGAAAGCCAAGCTCGTTTCTCTGGCATTAACAGTTGGTACTATGTTGCTTTTAGTATTGGCTTCTTTCTTAGTGTTTACCAGCGATTGGCTATTGGGAATGGTAGTACGTGAAAATGCTTCTTTAATCTTTTTGTTACATCTTTGGCAGCTGTTACGCTGGCCTTTAGCTTTAAGCATTGTTGCTGTCGCCTTTAGCTTTGTCTATCGCTATGGGCCAAGCAAGTGGGACTCAGGCACGCCAATGATGCCTGGAGCGATTTTAGCAGCTGTTTTTTGGGCAATGTTGTCTGCCCTATTTCGGCTGTATGTGGCGAATTTTGGCAATTATAATAAAGTATATGGTGCTGTAGGAGCTGTGATAGTTTTAATGCTCTGGCTATCAATGAGCGCTGCTGTTCTGTTAATCGGCGATCAGTTGAATGTGACTGTCGGCGAAGATATGCGCTTAAAAGCTCAGTTAAAAACCCAGCCGCAATCGAAAGTAAAATATTAATTCGTAAATCCCTGAGAAAATGATTGCAAAAGCTCAGTAGGGGAGTAAAATATCTAACGATTCAATACAAAGTTAGCGATCGCCTCCATGCCTGATTCTCCTCCTCGATTTTCGATGATTGAACCTGATGCCAAAGCACCCACCTTGAAGCGCCTGCGTCAGTTAAGTCGGCTGCTGGATAATGTTATTACCATTCCTGGCACAAAGGTTGGTTTTGGTTTAGATCCAATTTTAGGACTCATACCGATTGGTGGTGATTTTTTGGGAATAATGTTTTCTAGCTACATCATTTTAGAAGCAGCGCGGCTAGGCGTATCTAGAGCCACTCTAGGTAAAATGGTTTTGAACGTAATCATTGATGGTTTGGTAGGCGCTGTCCCAGTTTTGGGAGACTTTTTTGATTTTGCCTGGAGAGCTAATACTAATAATATCAAGCTCTTGGAAGAATACTTAAAGTTTCCCAGCGAGCAAAAGAGTGCAGATAGATGGTTTATCTTTGCCGTTTTGGTTGGATTATTGCTAATCTCCATTGTCTTAGTAGCATTGCCCGTAATCCTAATTAGAATCCTGTGGAGCGCCTTTACAGGCGGTTAAATTGTTTATTGATAAAAGAATGAAAGATTGGTGGCAAGCTACTTTTCCTAAAGGTCGGCAAAGTCTAGTTATTACTGATGCTAAAGGTTATCCTATACAAATTGCTTATGGCGAAAAAGGTAGAGGTAAACCGCTAATTTTGTTACATGGAATGGGGAGTTGGAGCTACAATTGGCGCCACAGTGTAGCAGCATTATCTAAACATTACCGAGTAATTTGTTTTGATGCCAAAGGTTTTGGTTTTTCTGAAAAACCATTGGCTCGTAAAGAACACAACGGTCATCAAGTTATTGAGTTTCAAAGAATTATTCAGGCATTATGTGACGAACCCGCAGTGATTGTGGCAGAATCTCTAGGAGGATTAGTTGCCCTTGCTCTTGCTCAAGAAAACCCGCAGTTAATTGGACGGCTTATAGTAGTAAACGTACCTGTTTTTGCCGAACAGCTACCCCATTGGTCTATGTGGTTGCTTGCCAAAACGCCCTTAGAAGTAATGCAAACAATTGACTCCTTACGTCTGACATATTTGTTTGCACCTCTATTTAGAGAAGTTATGGCAATAGAAAGACGTGGGGTATTATTCGATCCCTCAATTTTGACGCAGGAAGATATCTATTGGATAACTTACCCGTTTACTGAATTGCCTGGTACGATCGCAAAAGTTGCCGAAGAGTTACAAATAGCCGCACGAGAAATTGAAAATTGGCAAGCAAATAAGCCAAATATGCTCACCAAAATTCAAAATAACCTGAGTGCGATTAAGTGTCCCACACTAGTTTTATGGGGTGAGCAAGATAGTTGGTTTCCTGCTAGTCATGGTAAAAAATTACATCAACATATCCCCAATTCCAAATTACAGATTTTATCTAACTGTCGTCATGATGCCTCAACTGGGGCTTCTGAGGTGTTGAATAAAACCATTCTTGAGTTTTTACAAGATACTAATTTCTAAAGAAGAATTCAGAAGCCAGAATTCAGAATTCAGTAATATTTTGGTAGGGGTTTTAAATCCGGTGATTCAGACGCTCTCTACGTTTGCGCTGCGTGTTGCAGACAGACGATGCGCGTAGCTTGCTTCTGTGCAGGAGTTTTACTGTTGCGCTATGTACCAGTTGCACAAAATTCATTTTGACCCCTGAATCTTAGTGGTGCAGATACGAATACTTAAGTTAAAACAACAGCCTAAGCCAACAAACGATTACGTTGATTCACCAGATTCAAAGCCGTAAATGGTTCACCGTTAAATTCAATTTGCCTTTTTCGTTTGCCGTGCTTTGCTAGATAGTCAGATATATTCATCCAACGGATTTGTTGGTCTGAAGTACGGATAACAAGCATCACCGGATAATTTTGGCTGTCGGGATGCCAGTATTCAGCGTGGCGTGGTTTAATATTGAAAATCTCTTTACCGTCTCTTTTGCGCTTAGATAGATATGAGTCTCCAGACTTAAGCTGCAAATAAACTCGCTTGCCGCTGGCTTCTCCTTGGTCGTTTTTGAACTCGATCTCACCATCAATGCCCCAGTCAGAGTTTGAGATTTGGCGAAAGATTTGTCCTGCTTCCCCAGCGATCGCATAGGCATGTCCCACCAAAATCAGTTCTTTGCTTTCGTTATCAATCCCTGCTTGGGATTGAGCTTCTAGTTTACGGACTCGCTCTTGAAACTCCGGTGAAGCAAATTTTTCCTCAATTAAATCCCAAAGGGGAACTCGCTCTTCACAATCGACGCAGAGAATGTCTTTTATGCCTGCTTCTTTGCGTTTCTGAACTGTTTGGAGATCTTTGACAGGGTTGCCACAGTGGGGGCAAACATAGTGGCGATCGCGATGCACGTCCGTACCTTTTTGGAATAGGTGCTCATGGACGTATCGAATAAATGTGACTTTAGTATCAATGGGAATTTGAGGGTTACAGTAGACCATTAACTCTGCCGAGCCTTCCCGCTTCTTTGTCAACTTAAAGCCAATTTGCTGATCTGTGGGAGTTTTGAAGTCGGCGGCAAATTTCCAGAGACGGTCATTGTCAAAGGCTGACGTATGATGCAGGCGCACCACCAGGGTTGCATAAATCTCTTCGATCCCCCCCTTAAACCGATAGCTCACGATCGGGGCGGGATGATCTTCCAGATCAGGACGTTCGCGTTTGAAGAATGACGGTAATACGAGTTGCCTTCCCTGTTCGGTTTCTTCTCTTAAGCAGATGCCATAATTCACCAAGGTTTGATGCATTGCCCGCAGTACAATGGCTTCGTCGTCAGGGGGTAGCCGCTTCATGTCTTGAAAATCCAAATTGGCATCGAGGATGTCTTGCTCCAGGATGCAGCCAATTTCTTCAGGGTGTTCGCGAACCTTACGCACCAAGGCTGAGGCATAAGCGTTGATGCGTTCGGGCTGAAGCAGTACAAAATCGCCAAACTCAAGCTTCCAAACTAATCCTGGGCCAGCCAGCAGACTGACAACGGCCCGTAGCTCTTGAATTGTGAAGGATTGATTCGGCAGACGGAGTTCAAACTGCTGCTTGAGTTCCGCCATGCGGAGCAGAACCTTATCTTCGTCCCTCAGCTTGATGATTTCCTCTTTTAGGGTTTTGAACGTTTGGGTGGTCGCTGTCCAGGGGATAGAATCCCAATCGATGTTTTCGATAATGGACTGGAGTAGGTCGTTGCAACCAGCACCCGTTTGAGCGCTGGTTTCCAGGTAAGTGGCAAAGCCTCGCTCTCTTTGAAATTCTTCAATGCCATCTTTGCTGACCATCAAGCCACCTCGGTCACAGCGACCCGCAACCAGCAGCTTTTTGAAAGCGCGACGAGACGCTTTTTCTAAGTCGCTGTCCCACTGCCCTAGCCCTTCAAAGGGATTTTCTTGCTGGGGATTAAACACCAGTACCGCAAGCTGGGTTTCATCCATAAATAGCTGATGGATAAGGCGATAGTCGGGCTGTCCGGCAAAGTCCCATAGCCAAATCTCGCGGGCGGTATTTGGGGTGTTGGTGTCTTGGGATAGCTTGAACTGAGAGGCCCAGTGAGCATCAGTGGAGATTGTCGGTTCAAAGGTGTTACGGCTGAGGCGCAGAGCTAGCCCAGATTTGCCGACGCCGGTATCCCCTGCCAAAATGACTTTGGCATTGGTGTAGCGCGTTCCGAGAGTAGCTTCCCTTGAACTATCAGGCTCAGGTAGTTGCCAAATCCTCAGCGTTCCTGCCGAACTCGATATAACGGTCTTGCCATCGGGAGTAATCGCAACACCGTACACATCACCCGTGTGGAGTGCAAACGTGGCTTGGCATTGTCCAGTCGCTAAATCCCAAACCTTGAGAGTCTTATCTCTAGACCCCGATACAACGGTCTTGCCATCGGGAGTAATAGCAACTACGTCCACATCTTCCGTGTGGCCTTCAAGTGTGGCTTGGCATTGTCCAGTAGCTAAATCCCAAACCTTGAGGGTATCATCGGCAGACCCCGATACAACGGTCTTACCATCGGGAGTAATAGCAACTCCCTACACAACATCCGTGTGGCCTTCAAGTGTGTCTTGGCATTGTCCAGTAGCTAAATCCCAAACCTTGAGGGTGTCATCCCAAGACCCCGATACAACGGTCTTGCCATCGGGAGTAATAACAACTGCCCACACACTAGCCGTGTGGCCTTCAAGTGTGTCTTGGCATTGTCCACTAGCTAAATCCCAAACCTTGAGGGTATCATCCCCAGACCCCGATACAACGGTCTTGCCATCTGGAGTAATCGCAACTCCGTACACCACATCCGTATGGCCTGCAAACGTGGCTCGGCATTGTCCACTAGCTAAATCCCAAACCTTGAGGGTATTATCCTCAGACCCAGCTACAACGGTCTTGCCATCTGGAGTAATGGCTATACAATATATATAATCGTCATGCCCTTCGAGAACTATTGGCTCCTGTATAATAGAGTCCATTGACGGAGCAGATTTTGATGGCTCAACTTCTCGCCCTCGGCATGTAGCTAAAAGCTTATCGTAAGCCTCATCCGATGTATTGCGCCAGTCGATGTAGAGAAACTGGGCAATAATGTTGGGCGGTTCACAATCAGCAATCAAAATGGGAATGAAGCGACGTTGGGTATTGGTAGGATCGCGAAATAAAAGTGATAGGTGTTCTAGCTTGCCCCACTCAGATTTAAAGTAGTTAGGCGACATGCACATCAGCAGTGTGCGTGACTGCTCTACTCCCTGCTGAATCTTGAGCGGTATTGAGTCTCCCGGTTCAATCACCCAGGCATCAAGCCATACCCGGACAGCATCATTCTTTAGCCTTTTCGCCAGGTTATGAACAACAGCCTTGTCTTTTGTGCTATAGCTCAGGAAAACATCAAATGCAAACTGATTACTCATGGCTCAATTGGGCAGCTTGATAGAACTATCATCATGATGTTTGTTCTTTTACCAATGACAAAGCCAGTTTAGCATTTCAACCCTCTAGTCCTGAAGCACGATTTTTACCAACCCAAAGATACGGCTCCTGCTTAAACTGCATAAACAAGACCCCATAGCAATAGAAAAGTTCCAAAAAACTTGCTCAATATTTAACAATAGCATGAGTAGTGTTATCTGACCGAAATTGAACGTTTACTTTATCAACGCCTCCCAATTCCCCTATTAGCTAGCTTACCTTGAAAGAGTCCTTCACCTGTTACTGCTTCACTAAAAAAAAGAACGCAGATAGAGCAACAAATTGATTGAGTTTTCCCATGTTACTGTCTTCTCAACTTGAGACTCGAAAACTTTTCTGCACCATTAAGCTCCTGAATTCTGAATTTTGGCTCCTGACTCCTGAATTCTGTTTCTATAAAAAGAGAGTGGGAGGAAGCATATCAGTTAGCTTTCAACTCCCACTCTACCATTTGCTGCTGAAGTGAACAGGAATGTATACAGACGTTACCCGTTACTTGGGGGCTAATGCGTAGTTTAACAACAACGCCTGCACGCATTAAATATTCCTGTTGCAGCAAATGCCAAACCTGATTATTGAATTTATTTACTGAGATAAATACTCTGCAAATAATTGTTATAGATAGCTTTTTGTTTTTGTAAATCACTTAGTAAATAGTGTTTTACAAAAGGAATTTGCTTAGGTAGTAGCCCCTGATAATCAAACCCTTGAAGTCGTTTATCTTCATACAATTTAACTTGAATCATCAAAAGCTGGTTGCCATTTTGGCAAGTTTTTAAATTTCCTAATTTGCTCATATCTAACTTTTTAAAAGTGGTTTAACCGCTATAGAGCAAATAAATTATTAATACATAACAAGATTCCCGACTTCTTAGAGAAAGTCGGGAATCTAAACCAAGCTAATTGGCAAAAAGTGTTAATTTAACGGGGTTTTACTTTACCGTAATATTAATACTGGCGTAAAATGGCAGACAATGAACTATTTTTACGAAGATCCATCAAGTCTGCTAAAGGTTCTGTGCGCGTATCCAGGTGGTGCTTGTGTTCTGCTGGGAGAACAGTTACCAGATGCTTTGTTTTAGGTTGCATCTGCATAAGGGGCATTAGTTGTGGCTGTGGCACAAAAATTGGCTGACTCTTGGGAAGATTTGGTTCCAATTTTTGGTGATGCTTCTGTGCCACGCGTACCTGATGGCGATTAACCTGTTTTTGAACTTTTTGCGGTTGCTTGGTGCGGTTAAGCATTCTGAAAATCAGCAAAGAACCACCACCACAGCTGAGAACGATCGCAGCAATCATCCATAAAGGTGTAGGATTGCTATTCTCAGAGGGCAGACTGATTGGTTCTTCAACTATAACTGGGATTTTTTCTGGTTCTTCTTGCGGCACAGGACCAGCATTACCTAAGCTATATAAGGCAAAGGTGCCACCTCCCAGAAACATGGCTAAACACCCGGTTAACAATAGCCAAGGATGATGTGCAACCAGATATATCAGAACATTCGAGCTGTTTCTTAGTCTCGATTTCCTGTTTGTCAGCTCTGGAGTAGCCCTTTTTAATTGGGTTCGCTCGCGCTGTACACTCTGACTTTTTTCCATGATTACTTTCAGATTTGTACCCCTCTAGTCAATAAATTGTACTGGAGGAGTCAAGCATCAGGTATCCGTAACAAAGTTCAGATTTTTGTAGCTTTTTTGTAAAACATAAGCTACAAAATCTGGCTAAATTTTGCCAAAGTTCTGTATTTATTGTGACTTTTCGCCGTAATAATCTGAAATCAGTTCGCTTATTTATTCTGTCAGCTAGGAGAATGCCTTTCAAGAGCAAGTTGAATTAACCGATCGACTAATTCTGGAAAGGAGACTCCACTATGTGCCCAGAGTTGAGGATACATACTCGTTGCAGTAAAGCCTGGTAACGTATTTATTTCGTTAATAAATACTTCTTGTGTTGCTTCCACATAGAAAAAATCTACCCTTGCTAACCCAGCAGCGTCAACAGCGGCAAAAGCTTGCAAAGCCATGTCCTGAATTTGACGAGCGATCGCCTCTGGAAGTTGGGCAGGGATCAGTAAATCTGCCCGACCCTCAGTATATTTAGTTTCATAATCATAAAAATCGCTGTCATAAGTAATCTCTCCAATGACAGAGGCTTGGGGTTGATCGTTACCTAAAACGGCACACTCAACTTCTCTAGCGACGACTCCCGCTTCTACAACTAGTCGGCGATCGTAACTGGCAGCACTATCTAAAGCGGCTTCTAATTCTTGGCGCGATCGCACTTTGGCAATACCCACCGATGAACCCAAATTAGCAGGCTTGACAAAAGCTGGATAACCTAATGTTGCCTCAATTTCATCACACAGTTTCGGAAATACGCACGGATTAGACCAAACCTGCGTTCTAGTTACCGCCTTGTATTTTACCTGTGCTAGTCCCGCTTGCTCAAAAGCCATTTTCATGGCAATTTTATCCATTCCCATTGCCGAACCTAACACCCCAGAACCGACAAAGGGGACTTGCATCAAGGTGAGTAACCCTTGAATCGTTCCATCTTCACCGTTAGGGCC
Source organism: Nostocales cyanobacterium LEGE 12452 (assembly GCA_015206945.1). Classification (GTDB taxonomy): domain Bacteria; phylum Cyanobacteriota; class Cyanobacteriia; order Cyanobacteriales; family Nostocaceae; genus Nostoc. The sequence continues at coordinate 10,158 of JADEXV010000218.1, forward strand.
GTGGAGGATGGGAAACCAAACATCTACTTGGGCAACTTGAGAGGGAGATTGCCACTTACTCAGGGTTTGGGCTTGAGGGTTGGATGTGAGATTTTCCTCAGAAGTTGATTCTTCCGATTCCAGTAGCGGACTGCCGCTTGCTAAAACCTTTTCGGGTGCTTCTCCCGCTAGCCAGCGGCCATCTTTTTGGATGTAAAAAGGCAATATTTCGTACTTACTAGCATTTTGATCTGCACTCAAGGCATTAGCGATCGCCCGTGCTGATTTGATCGAAACTTCATGTTCTCCCGAACGACCGCCAAACAGTAACCCCACCCGCAGCTTAGTCATTTTCGGCTCCTCCACACTTCTCAAGCAGATAGCGTATCACAACCTACAAAAATTGCCATATTTTTCTGTATTTTTTTATTGCCTGTTCCAAGTCTGACTAGAGAAAACTCTACTATTTGAGGTGTCAAACTAAATTATTGAGAAGTTAGGTGAATTCTAGTAATAAAATTACTATAGCCGTTGGTTTCGACTTCGCTCAACCAACTGAGTGGTCGAGAGTTGAGCGAAGTCGAAACTCGCCGACATAAGTATTTTTTCATTAGAAATCACCTTAGTCAGCGATCGCCCATCTGACATAGGGACGGGAAGCTACTACACTTTTGTAAGTGATTAGGCGAGCGGGCGCATCAATTTTTCGTAAATCTACACGAAAATAAGCTTTTTTATTCTTAAATTCTACATTGTAGAAAGTGTATTCTTGCCTACTAGTTCTACCTACGCAAGAAGCATAATTACTGCGTAAAGGCGAAACAAATTCCACAAACTGCTTATTATTAGATGAAACTAACTTAGTTTCATCTGCAAATTCCCTAGTATCTGCGACTACCGTGTGTTCAGCACCGCCTTCATAAGGCAGAACAAACCACCACAGTCCAATTTGTTGAGGACATATACCACTACTACGTTGTACATTCAGTGTCACATGAGGGGCAGAAATCCCTCCTGGCTCTGGCTGTGCTTGTGCTGTAGTAGCTATGCTTCCTGCTACAACTAGAGGGAATAAAATAGTACCAAAAGCTGTCAACTTTACCAAGTTTTTCATAACTTAAATTTTTCCAAATTTTAGGTATCTAAATAACATCGACTTTCATCAATTTGTAAAAGTGCCATCTTATTTAAAATAATCGTGTTGTCAGCTACAGTTATATTCCAGGCAAGTGGGCAACAATATTAATAACTAACTAGAAATGCAGCCCTACCTGTAAAAGATGCTGCCGTTTCATGAAACCCAGAATTATTGTTTGTGGCTTAGGACGTACCGGATATAAAACCTTTCGTCTGCTGAGACATCAGGGAGCCTTCGTTGTTGGCATTCATCACCAATCTATCCCTGGCGAAACAGCAGGAGATGTGATTGTTGGAGATTTACAAGCAGCTTCTACCCTAACAGCAGCAGGAATTCAACAGGCACACACTTTAGTTATCGCTGGTTCTAAAGATGCTCTGAATTTATCTATTATGATGCAAGCGCGGGTGCTGAATCCCCAGATTCGGATTATCAACCGTTTTTATAATACAAATTTAGGAGAGCGCCTAGATCAAAGTTTGCCAGACCATTTGAGTATGAGTGTTGTCGGATTAGCAGCACCCGTATTCACCTTTGCAGCGCTGGGAAACCGAGCGATCGGACAAATCAAATTATTTCAGCAAAATTGGCCAATTCACGAAGAATACATCGATGAAAACCACTTCTGGAGAGGTTTAAAGCTGAGTGAATTGTGGGAAGACCGATCGCGGATGCTAATTTATTACTTACCAGTCAAAGGTGAGATGGATTTGGTATCAGCTGTCATCGCTGGCCAAGAAATCCAAGTAGGCGATCGCTTAATTATTGGCACACAACCCCGCATCCGTTCTCCCCGGAGATCGTTAATTAAAAAACTGCTGAAAGTCATGACTAATCTTAAGCAGTTTCAGCAACACGGGCGATCGGTAGTGGTGGGTGCCATTGTCCTATTAGCGGTTATTCTGATCGCTACATTCACTTATATGTCGGCTGAGTTGAGTTTATCTCCTGTTGATGCTCTATATTTTTCTGTAGGCATGATTACGGGAGCGGGTGGTAATGACAAAGTAGTAGAAAATGCTCCTAACAGTATTAAGTTATTTACTGTTATCATGATGCTGGTTGGAGCAGTGGTGATTGGTATTTGGTATGCCATGCTCACCGATTTTGTCTTAGGAAGCCGCTTTAAGCAATTTTGGGATGCAGCCCGAATTCCCCAGCGATCGCACTACATTGTCTGTGGCTTGAGCGGTATTGGGGTGAGAATTGTCCAGCAACTCCACGCCAGCGGACATGAAGTTGTAGTTGTTGAACCCGACTCCAACAGTAAATATATCAACACCGCCCGCGAACTTGGTATCCCTGTGATTCAGGGCGATGCTAGTTTCCGTACAATACTCAAAGCTAGCAATATAGAATCTGCCGCCGCAGTGCTGGCTGTGACTAGCAATGATGCTACCAATCTCGAAATTGCCCTCAAAGCCAAAGGTTTAACACCCAGCATTCCAGTGATTGTTCATTATGCCGATCCTGATTTTACTGGCATAGCGCAACAGCTATTTGGCTTCGAGGCCGTACTGAGTCCGGCTGAACTAGCAGCCCCAGCTTTTGCCGCCGCTGCACTAGGGGGACGTATTCTAGGCAATGGCATCACAGCCGATAGTCTTTGGGTGGCTTTTGCGACTGTGATTACAACTTCACACGTCTTTTGCGGTCAGTGGGTGAAAGATGTAGCGATGTCTGCTGACTGCGTACCATTATACGTAGAAACAAATCACCAAACTCTTCATGGTTGGGATTTACTAGAAACGAACCTCAGTGTTGGTGACGTTTTATATATGACGATGCCAGCAACGCGACTATATCAATTATGGCGGGGCGAGCAAGTTTGCGAATCACACGCTTAAATAATTCGTAATTCGTAATTAATATACTACTCCCCTACTTCCCTGCTCCTCACTCCCATTTATTTGTTAACTACTCGTTGTTGATATTCTTGCTCAGTAATCATATCGAGAGTGTTCTCTAAGCGATCTACAAATACGATACCGTCGAGATGGTCATATTCGTGTTGAAAAATCCGAGCGATAAAATCGGTTAATTCTTGCTTTTGTAAGTTGCCTTCAGAGTCGGTGTATTCGACTTCAATAGATTTATAGCGAGGAACTAACCCCCTAATTCCAGGAACACTTAAACAACCTTCCCAATCTTTGACAACTTCAGTTGAATGAGCAATGATTTTGGGATTAATCATGGCAGTAGGTTCCATTTCTGGGGCGTTAGGATACCTGGCATTAGGACGGGAAGCCACAATAAATAAACGATAAGATTGTGCTACTTGAGGCGCAGCAATTCCCACGCCGTTAGCCTTGGCAACAGTGGCGATTAAATCTTCAATTAATTTTTGGATCTGTTCATCTTGGATATTTTCAACCCAAGCAGCTTTTTGGCGCAATGTTGGATTGCCTAATTGAATTATCGGCGCTAATTCAGTCATGATAAATTTCCTTTAGGTAAGGGAAGTAGGGGAGCAGGGGAGCAGGGG
>JADEXV010000219.1 GCA_015206945.1 Nostocales cyanobacterium LEGE 12452
CCCTACCCCCTACACCCTTCTTCTTGACAATCAGTAATCTACAGACCCATTGAGTATAAAATTATCTTGTCATGTAGCTTGTCAGGCAAAATATGCTTGATCAGCGCTCCAATTTTGGCATCTTGTCCAACAAGATAGCGCGTCTTGGGTTTTTTTGCAGTCAGCGCATGGACAACAACTTGAGCCACAATATCCGCAGAAATTCCTCTAGATGCAATAATCTGCATTTTCTTGCGGACAATATTCATCGCCTGACCATAGAGATTGTGTGCCGTTTCGGGTAGATCCTGCTGTGCTACTTCAGATTGACTTAGGGACTTGTCCCAGATTGGGGTAGCAATAGAACCAGGTTCAATAATTGAAACCGAGATTCCCCAAGGTTGTAACTCCATTCGCATCACATCAGTGAGTGCTTCCAAAGCAAATTTAGAAGCATTATAAGCACCCAAAAACGGCGTTGGACTTTTACCAGAAATGGAACCCATATTGATAATTCGACCCCGACTTTGGCGTAAAAGACCAAGAAATGCTTGTGTTACTGCTAATTGTCCGGTGACATTAACCTGCATCTGGTGTTGAAATTCAGCGATCGCTAATAATTCTAACGGCCCAGGAACAGCAATCCCGGCATTATTCACTAAACCTAAAATTCCCACACCACCAACTGCATTTGTTACCGTATCAACCGCAGCTGCGATCGATTCAGCGTCAGTAACATCTAAAAAAATTGGAATTAGCCTTTGTGACCCTTTCTGTTTAAGTATTTGAGCATCAGCATCTTGACGCACTCCAGCAAAAACAGAGAAGCCCAATTGGTCTAAGAGCAAAGCACACGCTTGACCAATTCCTGTTGAGGCTCCTGTAACCACTACTGTACGTTGATTTTCTACAACCATTAATTTTATTTGATGATGGGGCTGCCTTCAGGAGGCAGGAGGCCGGAGACAGAAGGTAGAATTAACCCACGTTTAAAAGCGTAGAACTTAGGTTATGGAAGTTTTGTATCGTACTTCGTGCAGCTACGCTAACGCACTGTGCATCTCGCTCCAATTCTTCTTTTGAAACTAGTAATGACCCAGAACTCAAGTTTTCATTCATACTTCTTTCTTCTTGTCTCTTGTCTTCTGCCTTCTCTTATCAATCTTTGCAAGTGCCAGCACGAAGACAATCTTCGGTTTGGTCATCTCTAGCCGATATTTGCCACGGCAAGATGCGTAATTGAGCATTTGTACTGTAAGCAATTAGAGCAGCTATTGTGGGATACTGGTTTTTAACTATTGTCACGTCATTACTAGAAGTATTGCCTAGCCCAACATTGTAAAAATAAACAGGCAATGCCATGAGGGCAAAGCAAAATATCCGGTTCATACCCAACCTCAGTTAACAATTTCCGATTACCATCTGTATAGATGCCACCCCGATCGACCGGATTTTTAAAACTGAGTATTAAATGTTGATAATGTGCTAATTTACTCAGCGCAGTAGTTTGTCAAGTTTAAATTGATGGTTAAGCCAGTTCTTAGTAATGACTTTAGTCCTTCATTCTCTAAACACTGAAGTGCTTATTTACAAACTCATCAGAATTAATCAGACAGACTACTAGCCGCAGAGACATGATTTCTAAATTATCGGTTCCACCTTTTCTATTTTAGGTTAGGCATTGCCTACAAGATGGCTTCCTACTAACTTATGCAGATGCAAACCCAAAAAACAGGACAAAAAACCCACAGCACCCAAAAACATATCTTAGTAGCTGCATTCCCCAGATAAAATAATGAAGAGTGCTGAGTCACCAAAATGGTCGATGACCAACAAAAAAAAGATACAATCCCCTAAATTTATTTATGGCATTGTTAATTTTGAATTTTGAATTTTAAATTCGGAGCGAAGCGACGTGACGCCTTCACAAGACGTAGATACTGTAAACGTTCCTAACCTCGACCCAGAAGGATATGGCAACTCAGACACCGATCCTCTTGATGAGTTGCCTGGTGAAGTCGAAATGTCCCTTTTCGACCACCTAGAAGAGTTGCGACAGCGCATTTTCTATTCGTTGATTGCCGTAGCAGTGGGCATTATTGGCTGTTTCTTTGCTGTTAAGCCGATTGTCCAGTTACTTGAGGTTCCAGCACAAGGAGTAAAATTTCTCCAACTTGCACCTGGAGAATATTTCTTTGTCTCTTTGAAAGTTGCCGCCTACACTGGCATCGTACTTACTAGTCCTTTCATTCTTTACCAGATTATCCAGTTTGTGCTTCCAGGACTGACTCGCCGCGAACGCCGTTTACTGGGGCCTGTGGTTTTGGGTTCGAGTGTGCTATTTGGAGCAGGTTTAGTATTTGCCTATTTACTTCTTATCCCCGCAGCCTTGAAATTTTTCATCAGCTACGGAGCAGATGTAGTCGAACAACTTTGGTCAATTGATAAATATTTTGAATTTGTGCTGCTATTGTTATTCAGCACTGGTTTAGCATTTCAAATTCCCATCATCCAACTGTTGCTCGGTAATTTGAACATTGTCTCGTCAGAACGGATGGTTTCTGGTTGGCGTTACGTGATTATGGGAGCAGTGGTTTTAGGAGCCGTCCTCACGCCTTCTACTGACCCCTTGACTCAAAGTCTTTTAGCTGGAGCAGTTTTAGCGCTTTATTTCGGCGGTGTGGGACTAGTGAAGCTCACGGGGAAATGACATAGGAAAGAAGTAAAAAGATTTTTAATCTTAGTTTGTGAGCAAATCTTTATCCAAGCCCCAATGATTCGTAATTCGTAATTTGTAATGACGCTCTCTACGAGACGCTAAAAGCGAACGCGGACTCGCTACCGCTGCGCTAACGTAATTTGTAATTAAACCGATAGCGCAACATTAGCGACTATTTGAGCGTCGGGTCAAAGTCCCCGAATTTTAGAGATTGTACCCTTATGGGCAGATGGGGTCTAAATGTTTATCCACAATGTAATTACGAATTACGAATTGTTAATGTATGCCAGAGATGATAATTAGGTAACTATTTATCAAATAGAGTTAATCATCTTTACTTAACTCAAATAGACTTTTCCCATGAGCAAGAGGCAAAACATAAGCAATCTCACCTAGCTCGGCTTTATCTGTGCCAAAAAATGTACCTCGATGCTCAGGAGTGATTAGCAATTGAGTTGTTTTTGGAGTTGATACGGAACTAATTGATATCTCGACATAACCCCGCAACTCAAAATTTGCTTCTTCTCGAAGTTTTTTATTAGTAGCATCCGGTTGCAGAATAAATAAGCCTGTATCATTACCATTGATCGGAAATGTAAAGCGTGATTTCTGTATACCTCCTGCGCCCTCAAAAACACTGCTTACAGGACCATCTACACCCGTGGTATCCAAAACAGTGAGGATTTTTTTAGGATCTAGTCCGGGCGTTCTAGTTGTAACTACAAGGGAGAGAGATACGAGTTCATTGGTGACATTGGCAATCGTCAGGAAATAGCCTTGGAGAATATTTCTCGCTAGTGGACTAAGTTCAGGCTCTTTAGATGTAAGCTTTTTTGGAAGTTGAGGCTTAAGAAGAAGTTCAAATGTTGAGATAAAAGCCATTTGTTTTTTCCTTGAAAACGTGTATTTTTTCTTACCTTACCAATAGGTAAAAGGATTATACAGGACGTTATGGTATTTTTGAATAAAAAATACTGTAATGACTTAGAAATTAATTAACGTTAATGCAATAATCGGTCACAATATCCATTCAGAAGAACGTTCACCCAAATCTAGAGGGATGCTAACAGCTTTGCCGAGGCGGGGGCGATCGCGTGTTTGGGCAATAAAAGTTTGTACCTGTGTTGAACCACCCAAGGCATGAAGATAATTGGCAATGGTATCGAGATGTTCTTGGTACTCCGTCTCACTCAAGGGAAAAGAAGCTTGCTCCAGATATTTCCACATTACTTGCAAAAATATCTTTCCCTGTGCCCGTCGAAACTGGACATCATAAGAATATCCCCACTTATCAAGCAACATCTGGCGTAATTCCTGTCCTGTCATAGCTTTTCTCAATCAGATTTTACATTTAGTTATGATGTTAAGTTCCGTGACTCCAGTATGATAAGGATATAAAGAAATGTAATGCTAACAGAAAAGATGCTTTTTATATCTTGGAACAAAGAATTATGGCATCGTTGTGAGCGCTAGCATTTCGACTTAGACAAGAGTTGCTCAAGTACTAGTACTTTTGTCAAAATGCTTAACAAAATACACAAAGAGCGCGTAGATTATGGCTCAATTTTCTGAATCAGCAGACGTGCCCGATATGGGGCGTCGTCAGTTCATGAATCTGCTCACTTTTGGGACTGTCACTGGAGTAGCTCTGGGTGCATTGTATCCCGTTGTCAAGTACTTTATTCCACCAGCAGCAGGTGGCGCTGGTGGCGGTACAACAGCAAAAGACGAGCTAGGTAACGATGTTAGCGTCACTAAATTTCTCGAAAACCGGAATGCAGGCGATCGCAACCTAGTCCAAGGACTAAAGGGAGATCCTACCTATATTGTGGTAGACAGCAAAGAGGCGATCAAAGATTATGGCATTAACGCCATCTGCACCCATTTAGGTTGTGTCGTCCCCTGGAACGTTGCTGAGAACAAATTCAAGTGTCCTTGTCATGGTTCTCAGTATGACGAAACTGGTAAAGTTGTTCGGGGCCCAGCACCTCTGTCTCTGGCTTTAGCCCATACCAGCGTCAACGACGACAAGATCGTTTTAACCCCTTGGACTGAAACCGACTTCCGCACAGGTGATTCACCTTGGTGGGGTTAATCAGTGCTGAGTTATGAGTGCTGAGTGCTGAGGGAGTGAAGAAGCAGAGGGGCAGAGGGGCAGAGGAGATAATAGTAACTCCTAACTCAGCACTCAGCACTCAGCACTCAGCACTTAGCACTAAGTACTCAGCACTCCTAATGACCAATGACTAATGACTAATTCAATTGTCGCCCTTATAGAGATGAGAAATGTTTTCCTAACAGCGAGGTTAACTCGCAGTGCTAGAGCGATTGTAAAAACATTGCTCATAGCGATCGCTACTGTGACATTTTACTTCACCAGCGATCTAGCCCTTCCCCAATCAGCTGCCGCCTATCCCTTTTGGGCACAGCAAACCTATCCCGAAACCCCCCGCGAACCAACAGGGCGAATTGTTTGTGCCAACTGTCACCTAGCCGCCAAGGTTACAGAAGTGGAAGTTCCTCAATCGGTGCTACCTGACACTGTATTCAAAGCTGTGGTGAAAATCCCCTACGATCTGAGCGCCCAGCAAGTTGGTGCTGATGGTTCTAAGGTTGGCTTGAACGTCGGTGCAGTACTGATGCTACCCGAAGGCTTTAAGATTGCTCCTGAAGACCGTCTTTCCGAAGAACTTAAAGAAGAAGTTGGCGACACATTCTACCAACCCTACAGCGAAGACAAAGATAACGTCGTCATCGTCGGCCCTTTACCTGGCGAACAGTATCAGGAAATCGTCTTCCCAGTTCTTTCTCCCAACCCCGCAACCGACAAAAACATCCACTTCGGGAAATATTCAGTTCACGTAGGTGGTAATCGGGGACGCGGACAAGTTTATCCCACAGGCGAAAAGAGCAATAACACTGTTTACAACGCTTCTGCTACTGGCACAATTACCAAGATTGCCAAAGAAGAAGATGGAGACGGTAACGTTAAATATCTAGTCAACATCCAACCTGAATCGGGTGATGTTGTCGTTGATACGATTCCTTTAGGGCCAGACCTACTTGTTTCCGAAGGGCAAGCAGTTAAGACTGGTGATGCTTTGACCAGCAACCCGAACGTTGGTGGATTTGGTCAAATAGATGCAGAAATCGTATTGCAAGACGCCTCTAGAGTCAAATGGATGATTGCGTTCATCGCTCTTGTAATGTTGGCTCAAGTTATGCTGGTGCTGAAGAAGAAGCAGGTTGAAAAAGTTCAAGCTGCTGAGATGAATTTCTAAATTCTTTGCTAAATCATTACTTGTAGGACAGGCATCTTGCCTGTCTTTTTTATATATAGCAATCCTAAATGATTTTGCTTATTTTTTCCATTACTCTTATTTGAATAAATTATTTGCTCTAACAATAAAGTCTGGAGTTGAATCTATATATTTTATATTAGAAATATTTGTTAGTAAATTGGAACTTAAATTTTTTAATCCTTTCTCACTAATTTCGCTCCATATTTTCTTCAAATCAACTTGTTGTACAGGAAATGGTTTAAATACTTCTAAACCTAAATCTTTGAAGAAAGTTATATGTCGCTTATCCAAATCAGATTTTATAGAAATATGAACAAATTGAGCCTTAAAAGAACCAGATAAAAACTTGATTGTTTCAATTTCATCATAACTTAGAGAAATAGACGTATATTTCATATAATTCATGTTATTTTTTGCATTTTTTGCCTTAGTTTTTGCATAATGTGTTCCATTGAAAGGTATGACTTGTACAGCACTATAAAAGTTTTCTAGCAATTTCTCATTTACATCAGGCTCTACTATTAATCTTTTATCTGTTAAATGAATTGTATAACTTCCTCCGGTAGCTGAATAACCGAATAAACCTTTTTCACCGACTATAACGCTAAAAGAATGCAAATGAAGTTCAGAATCTTCCAAGGTAGTGTTAACAAGTTCGATAGCACTATATTGTTCCATTTTTGAATTTTATTAACCTTAACTAAATGAGTAGAAATCAATATATTAAAAATATCTGTTGTTACTTAATTATTAGTAGACTACCAGTTGTGGTCAACAGTGTATTCACTGTAACGATAGCTAAGTGAGCTATATCCCTCTTCTGTCACTCTCCGGAAACTTTTGCTATTTCTGAATTCTAGAGCTTTTGTATAGCAGGCGATCGCGCGATTCTTTTCTAATAACAAATACAAGACCAATTTTTTTCTAATAGTATAGCTTGTATTGGTTGCCTCATGAGGCTTCTAGCGATCGCTCTTCCGGAAAGTGACGGAAGAGGGATATAGTGCTTCTCGTTTGTATGCAATACACTCTGCGTGCGCCAAGTACTTTTTCAATACGAAGGCGTAGAAGTTCCGCCTAATATTCCTCATCAGATACTCAATGAAGGCGATGACTACGCTGGCTACGCCTACGCAATCTGGAATTTCTCGTAATTTCCCAACCTCCTAGTCATGGCGATAGAATTTTGAGTGATAGTCAGCTAATGAGCATTTAATTTGCATAAAAGTAGGGCTGAAGCCCTTACTACAAGAGAATCATTCTGGAAAAATGAATGACGATTAGCTTATTGAATCTAGCCCTAGTTGAGTTGAGGTATTTGCCCATGACAGGCTCAGTAGAGTATATCCCCGTTACCCCGATTGAGTACCCAGATGAGGACGGTAAGCCAATGGCTGAAGGAGATATCCAGTTCAGTTACTTGACTTATGCAATAAATGCGCTGCAAATTCATTTTCAAAATCACCCAGATGTATACGTCGCTGGTAATCTATTTATTTATTACGAAAAAGGTTATCCAGAATCAGTCGTAGCCCCAGATGTATTTGTGGTGTTTGGAGTCGAAAACCGTGACAGACGCTCTTACAAAACCTGGGAAGAAAATAATCAAACCCCAAATTTTGTTCTAGAGATTACCTCAAAAACCACCCGCAGCAAAGACCAAGGTGCAAAGAAAGGAATTTACGCCTTTCTGGGAGTGCGTGAATATTTTCAATATGACCCCACAGGCGATTATCTCAATCCCCAACTTCAGGGTTTACAGTTGGTTGATGGAAATTATTTCCCAGTGGCAACCAATACCCTACCAGATGGTACAGTCTCCCTATCCAGTGAAGTTTTAGGGCTAGAATTGCGTTTAGAGTCAGGCAAACTGCGTTTTTACAATCCAGCGACGGGTCAAATACTCCTAACTCATGAAGAGGAAGCAACTGCACGACAAGCCGCAGAAGAGAAAGCGCAAAGATTAGCTGCTAAACTCCGAGAATTAAATATCGATCCAGATAGCCTTTAGCTAATAGTATAGGGTGAGCAATGCCCACCCTACTGCTGTTGATTATTTTTTGTGAGACTATAGCGGACGGTAGACGCGATAGTTGATTTCGGGGAAGATATTATCCATTAACTCGACTTTTTCGAGCCAACCACTATCAATTTTGCCGATTTTAACGTCTTCATAGAGCTTATTAAACCGCATTAGGTGCGATCGCGTCCGTCTAACTGCATAGGGTACCATCGTTCCTGTCCGCATAATAAATGCCCAGTCGGAAGATTGTGCTAATAACAATTCCCGCGCTGCTTGGTTCAATGCTTTCCACCCCAACTCATCTTCTGGTTCCAGTTGCGAGATTTCAATCATCCGTTCAGCAGCTTTGTGCAAATGCGGGTAAACCCAGGCATTCGTTTCATTCAACCAATACTCGTGGAAACCCTTGAAACCCCAACTCGACTGTGAAGGACGACAGACTTGCTGAGTTGGCTGATCCCGCAAATAGTCTGCTAAATGGGTCATTTGATATGTTCCTTGGTCATACCATGATTTGCGGAATAGGTAATCAATGAACCAAGGGCCTTCATACCACCAATGTCCAAATAACTCTGCGTCATAAGGCGAAACGATAATTGGCGGGCGCTGCATTATACCATAAAGATGTTCAGATTGCCGCTCTCGGTTATACATAAAGTTAGCAGCGTGTTCTGCTGCCTTTTCCCTAGCCCAATAAGGATCGTAGAGCGCCTTATCTGAGAGACCTAAGCCCCGCCCTGTAATTTTGTGATACTTAATGCCCGTATTTTTCCGCTGACCATTGGGCATGATGTAGGGCTTGATGTACTCATATTCTGCTTCCCAGCCCAAATCTTTGTAAAATTCTCGATATTCCGCCGCCCCAGGATAGCCCACTTCAGAAGACCATACCTGTTGGGAAGATTCATGATCTCGACCAAAGACAGCAACACCAGTTTCTGTATAAATTGGGGCATAAGTGCCAAAGCGCGGCCGGGGACGGGCGTAAAGGATGCCATGCCCATCAGTGAGGAAGTAGCGTAACCCAGCATCGGCTAGCATCCGCTCTAAGCCTTCATAGTAGGCGCATTCCGGCAACCAAATGCCTCTGGGTGCTTGTCCAAAGGTTTGTTCGTAATGTTCGCAGGCTACCTGAATTTGCGCCCACACTGCTTGCGGATACATTTTCATCAACGGTAAATAGCCGTGAGTAGCGCCGCAAGTGATGATTTCCAAGTTGTTACTGTCTTGGAACTGCTTAAAAGCTGTCACCAAGTCACCTTGATTGCGTTCCCATAGTTGACGCGCTTCTTTAAACTCAGTAATGTAATGCTCGGCTAAATAACGAAGATGCCCGTTGTTGACATTATGTTCTGCTTCTAGTGCTATAAGTTCTTCTAGTTGGGTCAAGTGTGCGTCATAGCGTTCTTGAAGCAGAGGATCGCGAAGCATTGACACTAAAGGGGGTGTCATACTCATCGTGATTTTAAAGTCGATACCGTCTCGCTTTAAGCCTTCAAATACTTTCAATAAGGGGATGTAGGTTTCTGTGATGGCTTCATAGAGCCATTCTTCCTCCAGCACGTAGTCACTTTCCGGGTGACGAACGAAGGGTAGATGTGCGTGGAGTACAAGCGCGACGTAGCCGATAGCCATAGTGATTTTGGGGTGATACTTGTAAGTTGAAGGTGGAGAGGTTTGGCTGAAATTAACAATATTTTAAGACTTTATGGGGATCGTAAGAATAGTTTTCAATTGAGTTAATTACAGTGCTTGTCAGGGCACAACATTTGTTATGCCTCCATCGCCTTTTGTTGTTAACTAGTTGTAATATCTGCCTATTTGTTTATTGTATAATCCGCACTGAAAATATCCATTCCGATTCAAGACCTTTAGCCCGTAAGCATTCTGCTAATTTTCCAGCTAACTCGCCTCAACAATTTAAGGTGCATTAGCCTACGGCGTAACACACCCTACTTAAAGTTTATATTTCTTCACATACATTGAATTTCGATCGCCGACTTACTCAATTGCGGGTTTGCTTCTTTTCCCGGCAATATTCTGGCTTCATGTGCGCTTCTGTGGGAAACTCATGTTGGTTAAAAAAACGTCATTTATAACTGAGTCTTCTGAAAAATCTGGCAGTATTTTTTACTTTCTAACTTGGATTGGTACTGGCTCTGCCCTTTGCCTCAGAGTATTTGATTAGGGTCAATACCTGCGTTTCGCAACCGTTCTGCAAATATTGCAGTCCGTTGACGTTCTTGTTCTAGTTGTTGATTTGTTTGCTCTAACTGTTGGTTTATCTGCTCTAACTGTTGATTTGCTTCTTCCTCTGGCAACATCACCAGCTGGTGGCAGCAAGGGGCTGAGACATACAAGATAGTTTGTATGTTTGTCTCTATGCTATCGTGACTAACCTTTACATTATGAGTGCGACACCGATAGCGTAGCGGTAGCGAGTCCGCGAGCGTCACAGCCCGTCATAGACATCGCACTCCTTATTCCTCATCCCGATATAACTCTTGCAAGTCTTGTAACTGAGTCTTTCGGGAAATCCGGCGATATTTTTTACTTTCTAACTTGGGTTCGTATTGACTCTGCCCTTTGCCTTTGCTTTTGCTTTTTAACTTCATGGTGGATTCTGGATCGGCTTGTTGATGTAGGTGTGTTTGATGAGCGATCGCAGCGTCCAAAAATTCTAAATAATGTTCGTATCGTTCCCAGTCTCCCCGCACCACACACTCAGGCTCGTCTCGATGCAGACAATCACTAAACCGACAGCTAGCAACTGCTAACCGCTTTCTGGCTTCTGGGAAATAATGGATTAATTCTTCTGGTACACAATCCATGTCCGGCTGATTAAAACCGGGAGTGTCTGCCAGTAAACCACCACTAGGTAACTCAAATAATTCTATATGGCGAGTCGTATGACGACCACGAGCCAGTTTACCAGAAACTTCTCCCACTCGCAGCTGAAGAGAGTCAATCAGCGTATTAATCAAGCTGGATTTACCAACACCGGAAGGCCCAGCAATTACAGTTATTTTATTGCTCAAATATCTGGCTGCTTGTTCAGTATTTATACCATCTTTAACGCTGATAAATATCGGTTCATAGCCCCAACCGAGAAGGCGATCGCTAACTTGTTGTTGTTCCTGCGGTGAAATTAAATCACTTTTATTCAAGCATAAAAGCACATCCAAGCCAGTAGACTCAGCCTTAATCAGAAATCGGCTCAACTGATAAGGTTCCAAAGGTGGATCGGCAACGGCAAATACCAAGAGGATTTGGTTGACATTGGCGATCGCCGGACGGTCTAACTCACTTTGGCGGGGTAAAACCTCAGCGATCGCTCCCCGTCCTCCAGCCCAATCTGGCTCTTCTACCACAACGCGATCGCCTACCATCACCTGTTGTCCAATTTTTTTCAGCCGTGTTCGCCGGGTACAAAGCAACAGAGGAGGCGAGGGCAAAGAGGCATTTAAATCCAGTTTCTCCTCTGCTCCTCGGTCACTGAGCGTAGTCGTTGGCGCAGCCTCTCGTAGAGAAGTGCTGCTCCTCTGCTCCCCTGCCTCTTGATCCATCTGTACTCGGTAAAAATTAGCTTGTACAGCCACCACCGTACCCAATAACTGTCCAGTTGCGGCAAAATTTTCCCCTGTCATTGGCTAGCAACTGGACGGCGCACTAACAGAGAAAAATAACTAGTGCAGTCTGTAATTTGTTCCACCTGATAACCTGCCATTGTCAAACTATCAGGAACCTGCTCAATCGGCTCACCAGGGTCTAACCAGACTTCTAGCAAACCTCCCAATGGCATTTTCTCCAGACGTAGTTTTGTCCGCACGAAATTAATCGGGCAAGGGGTGCCGCGTAAATCAAGTTGAGCATCGGGAGTTAAAACAGAAGAGGGCATCATCACTTAAATAAATTTCCCAAGAATCCTTCTAGGCCGCCTTTACCAGTGCGATCGCCCTTAATTTTAGCTAGCTTTTCCAGCAGCTCCCTCTCCTCTGGGGTGATTTTATTGGGAATATCAATTAATACGTTCAGCATGTGATCCCCACGACTTACGGGATTACCCAAGCGGGGTACGCCGCGATTTTCCAACTTCATCACTGTATTCGGCTGAGTTCCAGCTGGAATGATTAGTTCTACTGGCCCATCGACTGTATCTACCTCTAACCGACAACCTAAAATCGCTTGCAGGTAGCTAATTTTGATTTCCGAGAGAATATTAATCCCATCTCGCTGAAATTCTTCGTCCTCATTTACGAACAAGTAAACGTATAAATCCCCAGGAGGGCCACTACGTTGACCAGCATCTCCTTCACTAGAAATCCGCAAACGTGTGCCATTATCCACCCCCGCTGGAATGGTAATTTTGAGTTTCTTTGTGACTTGATTTGCGCCCTTACCATCACACGCGTCACACTTATCTTCAATTACCATCCCTGTTCCATTACAGGTGGGACAAGTCGAGACCTGGGTGAAACTGCCAAAGGGTGTTCTAGTCACACGCCGGACTTGAGCCGAACCGCCACAAGTCGAACAAGTCCGAGGCCGGGTTCCAGGTTTAGCACCAGAACCGCTACAAACTTCACAATTTTCTAGATGGGAAATGCGAATTTCTTTTTCGCCGCCAAATATCGCTTCCCGAAAGTCTAACTTCAGGTCTAGCCGCAGGTCGTCACCCCTCGCAGGCCCACTGCGGCGTCTTTGTTGGGTGGGATTACCCATACCGCCAGCAAAGCCACTAAAAATGCTTTCAAAGATATCGGCAAAACCACCCATATCGCCGACATCTTGAAAGCCCGCGCCAGCAGCACCCGATACACCCTCTGGACCAAAGCGATCGTAACGAGCGCGGGTTTCGGGTTCTGAGAGTACCTCATAAGCGCGGTTAATTTCTTTAAAGCGATCCTCCGCCCCCGGTTCTTTGTTCACATCTGGGTGATACTTCCGGGCTAGACGGCGATAGGCTTGTTTGATTTCTTCTTTGTCAGTGTCACGAGAGACACCCAGGATTTCATAGTAGTCGCGGGCCATATAGCAAAGGTAAAAGTTAGAAGGAAGAAAGCAGAAGTCAGTAGAACGTCATTCACGGTCACTTGCTACCCTATGGATTAAGTGTTTTGCTTACAGATATGCAAGAGCAACACATTATCCTTTAGAAGGCGGCTTGCCGGAAGGCAGGCAGAAGATAAAATTAATTTTTGTTAATAACTGATTTTACCCTTTACCTTTTACAAAAATCACCGACAAATCTTGAGCAACAGATGCTTTCCTCGTGGGAGACGACAAAAGCTATAGAAGTTAGGAACAGGGGAAGCCTCTGCTCAGACTTCTCACTGCCGAGTCGGCTGTCTCTTTTACAATTGTGCTACGTAGGAGAGGAAAACCTCGCCCATCAACCAGAGGGGCTAGCCGCACCATTAGGTGTGGAAAACCACCCTTATGCAATGGAAGTGGCTCTGAACTTGCACATTGCCTAGCCCAAAGTAATTTGCTTCTACAATCTAGCAAACCGCTGGGGTCTTGTGAAACTTCGCTAAATATTTAGATATATTAAAGTGTCTTAATAAAAATTTGCAATTTAGGGACTGGGAGCAAGAGAAAGAGAGCAGGGGAGCAGAGGAGCAGGGGAGAAGTAAGTTGCAGTAAAGTTTTTCCCCTCTGCCCCTCCGCCCC
>JADEXV010000220.1 GCA_015206945.1 Nostocales cyanobacterium LEGE 12452
TACAAGCTTTACGTGAACGCATCCAAGAGATATTCGACCAACTTACATTTGAGCAGGTAATTTCTATCTCTTCTTATAACTTTATCCTGGAAGCTTTATTCTATGCAGCTTCATATTAAATTGGTATGATGATAACTTGAGGTTTTATTTAGTCAAAGACAGTACAACCGATACTCTTCTAAAAAATGGAATTACCCCAAACAGTGTACTGTTTTCCGATTCCTCAAACCAAAAGATCGCAGACTTGGGAGTTGATGGCTTCTCCGTCGCTTGGAAAGATCCTTCAGGTAACACTGCTGACTTTAAGGATTTGGTAGTGAAAATTAAGGCAATAAATGAAGCTGTACCTCTAGGTACAAATTTGCAAGGAAATCAACAGGGCGAAGTCATTGATTTGCAAGATGTGAATCAATCAGTAAAAGCTGATTTTATTATTTCCCGAGAAGCAGCTTTTGATAACTTTGTCGGCTTTTATCAAGTCACAGATGCCAATGGTGGAATTGATACAAATGATGATGGCAAAGCAGATATTCTCACCGGACAAGCTGGTTATACTGAAGCTGCTATCAGTCGGCGGATTGCGGGTATTGACCTCACAACTAATAACCAAACTACAGCTACATCTACAGGAATATTTCAACCAGGTTCTATCTTTGCACCATTTATAATTGTCAATGGCAAACCTGATGCACTTTTAGATGGCAATTCTAATAACGATCCGGCGGTTTACTTTCCATACTTAGGCGCTAACTCCGATAAGGTAGATCATATCCGCTTGTTAGGCAGTAACATTTTTGGCTTTGAAGATTTAGCAAATGGTGGCGATGGAGATTTTAATGATGTCATAGTGCAAGTTCATTTGAGTGTCGCTTAAACAATAAACGATTAAGTTTTTTTAATGTTGAAGTCAGACACTCTGACAAACTTAAGCGCTACTCAAATGCTCATCACTACGAAAATTACTAGGGGGAATACAAAGATTTAATCCACCCCCATTCCTGTGTCAAACCCTCTTTCAAGAAGACTTGCGGCTGATATCCAAGAATTTTGTGGGCTTTAGATACATTAGCAGCCGTGTGGCGCGCGTCTCCCATTGCTTTTTCTATGTGGTTTTTTTTGATTGACTTCCCAACAATTTCTTCAATCGTATTTAAGACTTCTGCTAAAACCACCAACTGAACCATATTGGGGTAAAGTGTATGTGGGACAAGCATTTGAGCTTAAATTGACACCAATGAGCCTATTCTGACTCCTGAATCCTGACTTCTGAATTCTGCTGTAAATCAGAAGAGACTTGCACAAGTGTGAGAATTGATGAAAAAATTGATCCGCGAGAGTCGAATCAGGTATTCTCATTTTGCAAGGGACGCACGAGGAAATCAGTGAAAGTTTTAGTTGTCGGTAATGGGGGGCGTGAACACGCTCTGGCGTGGAAACTGTTGCAATCTAAGCAAATTGAGCAAGTTGTCTGTGTACCAGGGAATGGGGGCACGGCAACTATGGAACGTTGCCAAAACTTGCCCTTAGCAGTAGATGATTTTGAGGGGATGAGCCGATATGCTCTAGAACATGGCATAACTCTGGTGATAGTTGGGCCAGAAGTTCCCCTATCTAAGGGAATCACAGATTACCTCCAAGACAAAGGATTGATGGTATTTGGCCCAGTCAGAGCTGGAGCGCAAATTGAAGCGAGTAAAGCTTGGGCAAAAGCCCTGATGCAAGAAGCAGGGATTCCAACGGCGCGGGCTGCGGTATTTACTGAGGCTGCGGCAGCAAAATCTTACGTCAAATCTCAGGGAGCGCCTATTGTTGTCAAAGCTGATGGTTTGGCGGCTGGTAAGGGTGTAACGGTAGCTGAAACAGTTACACAGGCAGAAAGTGCCATTGATGCAATTTTTCAAGGACAATTTGGCAGTGCTGGTGAATTTGTCATCATTGAAGAATGTTTGATTGGGCAAGAGGTGTCGGTTTTAGCGTTGACTGATGGGTTGACAATTAGACCCTTGCTGCCAGCGCAAGATCATAAGCGGATTGGTGACGGCGATACGGGCGAAAATACTGGCGGGATGGGAGCATACAGCCCCGCACCCATCGCTACACCAGAGTTAATGGCACGCATTCAAACAGAAGTACTAGAAAGAGCGATCGCCACCTTAAGAGCTAAAGGCATTGATTACCGAGGCGTGCTGTATGCTGGGTTAATGATTGCACCCGATGGCGACTTGAAGGTTTTGGAATTTAACTGTCGCTTTGGCGATCCTGAAACCCAGGTGATTTTGCCACTGTTAGAAACACCCCTAGAAGAGTTAATTCTAGCCTGCGTACAGCAGCGCTTAAGTGAATTGCCGCCTATTGCTTGGAAAGGGGGAGCATCTGCCACTGTTGTTGCCGCTTCCGGTGGTTATCCAGGAGAATATGAAAAGGGCCAGGTGATTACTGGCATTGAGGAAGCAGAAGCAGCAGGAGCAACTGTATTTCATGCAGGTACAAAATTAAACCAGCAACAAGAAGTAGTGACAGATGGGGGTCGAGTATTAAATGTGACGGGAATCGGAGAAAATTTTGAGCAAGCGATCGCCCAAGCCTACGCTGGTATCAAACATATTCAGTTTCAGGGGATGTATTACCGGAGGGATATCGGTTATAGAGTTAGGAGTTAAGAGTTAGGAGTTTGGAGTTATTCACCATGTCCAATGCCCCATTCCCTCTTTCCCTAACATATTTGTCAAATTAACTGTTAATTTTTAAGTTGTTGGGCTTTATAACAAAGACTACTAACAACTTTATTTAAGATGCTAAATCTGTTAAAAACAATTCGACATGCGATCGCAAGTTGGTGGTCGGAGTTCACTCTCCAGACTAAACTGCTGGCTGTGGCCACAATGGTAGTTTCGTTGGTGATGAGTGGTTTGACCTTCTGGGCTGTGAATACAATTCAGCAGGATGCGCGGATGAATGACACCCGCTTTGGTCGTGACTTAGGGCTGCTGCTTGCTGCTAACGTTGCCCCCTTAATCGCTGACAATAATCTCACTGCGGTTGCCCAATTTTCCCAACGCTTTTATAGCAGCACCTCTAGCGTGCGTTATATGCTCTACGCCGATGAAAACGGGGAAATCTTTTTTGGCATTCCTTTTTGGGAAGCTGAGGTAGAAAACTCCCTTACCATTAAACGGCGAATACAACTGCCAGAAGATTACCCTGGCGATGGGGAAAAGCCGATGGTGCGGCAACACATGACCCCAGATGGAACAGTCACCGATGTATTTATTCCCCTGATTGTCAATAAAAAATACTTAGGTGTATTAGCGATCGGCATCAACCCCAATCAGACTGCTGTCATTTCCACCAATTTTACCCGCGATGTCACCATTGCCGTTTTTATCACCATTTGGGTAATGGTGATTTTGGCAGGAGTGATTAACGCCTTGACCATTACTAAGCCCATTAAAGAATTGTTGGTGGGGGTAAAACAAATTGCCACCGGGAATTTTAAGCAGCGCATTGATTTACCTTTAGGGGGCGAACTGGGGGAGTTAATTTTAAGCTTTAATGAGATGGGAGAGCGATTAGAGCGCTATGAAGAACAGAATATTGAGGAACTGACCGCAGAAAAAGCCAAGTTAGAAACCCTAGTTTCAACGATCGCAGATGGTGCCGTGTTGATTGATAACAACATGCAGGTGATTTTAGTCAACCCCACAGCAGAGCGAATTTTTGGCTGGGAAGCCGCTAATGTAGTAGGTTGCAATGTCTTACATCACTTACCCCCAGCGGTACAAATCGAAATCACCCGTCCCTTGTACGAAATGGCAGCAGGGGAATGCGAAAGCGCTGAATTCCGAATTTTTATTAACCAACCGATCCCACGGACGATCCGCATTCTCTTGACTACAGTACTGAATCTGCAAAGAGAAAGCATCAAAGGTATTGCGATTACTATTCAAGATATAACCCGTGAGGTCGAATTAAACGACGCAAAAAGTCAATTTATCAGCAACGTTTCTCACGAACTGCGAACGCCTCTATTCAACATTAAAACTTATATTGAAACCCTGCACGACTACGGCGAAGACTTAGCTTTACAAGAACGGCAAGAGTTTCTGCAAACAGTCAACCATGAAACCGATCGCCTAACCCGCCTAGTTAACGATGTTTTGGATTTGTCAAAACTCGAATCTGGTCGCAACTACAGCTTTGACGGGGTAGATTTAGCCCAAGCGATCGAGCAAACCCTGCGTACTTACCAACTCAATGCAAAAGATAAAGGTGTTGAACTTGTTCAGGAAGTTGCTTCTAATTTGCCCCTGGTTTTAGGTAATTACGATCTTTTAGTACAAGTGTTTGGCAACCTGATTGGTAATGCTCTTAAATTCACCCAAGCCGGTGGTAAAGTAGCAATCCGCGCCTACCAATTAGATTTCAAACCCAGTCACACCGAATCTGCTCCAGTGCGGATTGAAATTTCCGATACTGGAATTGGCATCGCTACAGAAGATCAGCACTCAATTTTTGAACGCTTCTTTCGCGTAGAAAACCGAGTTCACACCCTAGAAGGCACGGGTTTAGGTTTATCGATTGTTAGAAATATCATCGACAGACATCGTAGTAAAGTCCATCTAGTGAGTGAAGTCGGCATTGGCACCACTTTTTGGTTCGACTTAGCCACCTTTGAAGAAAAAGCGCCACCGATACAAGTTGAACCTATTGCAGAAACATCCAACATCATCACAGCTTGAAGGTTAAGGAATGGGGAGTGGGGATTGGGTACAAGAGGCAGAGGTGCAAAGGAGCAGAGGGGAAAAACTTACTGCAACTCTCCCCTGCTCCCTGGTCACTGAGCGTAGCCGAAGTGCTGCTCCCCTGCTCCCCTGCCTCCCTTGCTCCCCACTAAACCCAAATCAAGACCTTAATATAACGAACAGCAAACAAACAAATAATAAACCTAATAGCAACAGTAAAGCCTGATTGCGTTTTACCCAACTTTTCACAGTTACTGCAAAACTGTTGGTGTAATGCTGCTGTTTCAACTCTAAGTTTGTCTCTTCAATATTTTGGTACAGGGTACAGTCTTTGGCGTAAGGACGTTTAGGAAAATTGCAAGTATCATCAGCGTGATAGGTGCAGGTGTCGCACAGATACCCATCCCCAGCGGCGCGGTGCAATGGAATACCGGGATGACCGTAAGCTTTGAGTGTAGTCCGACAATAGGGACAACTAATAGCTTGACTATCAACAAGTTGATGACAGCGAGGACAAGATACAGTAGCCAAAACCTTATCTTTTGCGCAAATAGGTAAACACTATTGATTCTAGCCCACATTCCGCACCTTAACTGTCACAATCGGTTATTACGGAAGTTAATTCATAGAAAAGGAGTAAAAAATTACATTCATCTCTAAAAAAACAGATTTGGGATAGGAAAATTTATTAAATATATTTTCAATAAGCAGCAATAAATATAGCCCAGCAATTTAACGTAATTATTGAACACACTCACCCACAGGTGTGGAACCTGTTAAACCAATGTTATGTGAAGATAATCAATCCTCATCCTCACTTAACAAGAGTGAATATGAAAACGTGCATTCGCCATGCAAAATATATTGGTATTTATTGCCCTGACAGACTAATTAGTAGTGTATTAGAACAAAAAAACTACTCAAAGAAGTAGCAGAATACTTGGGGCTAGTTGAAGTTGTTTGCTTGAATGCCAATAACTTGATGCGCGATCGCCATTCCTCCTGAACAGTGGCGATCGCACCGAAATCCCAAACCACAGCAAGGTATTTACAGCACTTACGGCAGCTATGAGGTACATCCCCAAATCTGAAAGCTTTGATAGGAGAGGGCAAGGAGAAAAACTGTATTGCATAATAGCCGGAAGCGCTGTAAGTGCTTTGTATCTGCTTAGTCACCTGATTGGCAGGATAGGGATGAAAATACTTTAGGAAAAACAACTTGAGTTAGAAAGAGCCATATTTATTGGTATCTAATCCTTGCAGTTCCGGTTGGGAGATGTTGAGGAAATATTTGGGGTAAAACTGGGGTAATGTAAAAGGGTCAAGATGTTTACAAAGCAGCCGTGTTAAACAAAAATTATGTCGTCCAATCAAAGTAGATTTTATCCCAAGACGACAATGGTCTTTTAAATAAGCATTAGCTTCTATAATTGCCATTTGACATACGGGTGTAGATCCGCTAAACGGATTTTGCGCTCCTTTATACCCTATATTGTCAACTTAGGCGCTTATATCTTACATATAGATAACTTTTACCCTCACGACTGGAGAGCAAAATCTTGGGCATAGAATTACGCAGTTTCGTATTTCTCGACAACCTGCAACCTCAACATGCAGCATATATGGGAACAGTAGCCCAAGGCTTCTTACCATTACCAGGAGATACATCACTGTGGATTGAAATCTCTCCTGGTATCGAAATTAATAAGATTACGGATATAGCCCTGAAATCTGCCTCTGTCCGTCCGGGAGTACAGGTAGTGGAACGACTATACGGACTATTGGAAGTTCATTCTAGCTCCCAAGGCGAAACCAGAGCTGCTGGTCAAGCTATTTTGGCTTTCCTGGGAGTCAAAAGAGAGGAATGTTTGAAACCGCGTGTTATTTCTAGCCAGATTATCCGCAACATCGATGCTTATCAAACACAACTGATTAATCGCACGCGCCGGGGACAGCTACTACTAGCAGGTCAAACGCTGTATGTATTAGAAGTGGAGCCTGCTGCTTATGCCGCACTAGCTGCCAATGAAGCGGAGAAAGCAGCGAGAATTAACATTCTTGAAGTTCAAGCTGTAGGTAGTTTTGGACGGCTTTACTTAGGTGGACAAGAACAGGATATTCTAGCAGGAGCAGCGGGAGCATTAACAGCTATTGAAAGTGTCGCTGGTCGGGTAAATTCTCTGGGTGGGCGTCAGGAGTAAAGGAGAGAAAATGGCAAATCGAGAGCATCTAACTTTACTCAAAGCAGGTGCAGTTAAATGGATTGAGTGGAGAAAGAAAAATCCCCAGATTGAACCAGACCTGAGCGCCGCGAATCTACATGGCGATAACCTCAGAGGCGCATACCTCCAAGGGGTAAACTTGAGAAAAGTCGATTTGGGTAATGCTTTACTTGTGCGGGCAAACCTCAGTGGTGCTGACCTCAGTAGTGCCAACCTCCATAAAGCCTTCTTGAATGAAGCTAACCTGAGTGCGTCTAACTTCAGTGTTGCTAACTTGAGTGGCGCTATACTTACTCAGGCAGATTTGAGCCATGCGAATTTGATTGGAGCTGACTTGAGTCAAGTGGATCTTAGAGGTGCTGCGATCGCATACGCTAATCTAATTGGCACTGACTTAAAAGGCGCTAACTTGAGAGATGCCGATTTAGGCGCAACAAAGTTAATGCGGGCTAACCTCTCTTTTGCCAACCTCATTGAAGCTAACTTGATTGCGGCTGACCTCAGCGAGGCGAGTTTATACGAAGCAGAAGTTTTAGGGGCTTATCTTTACAAAGCTGATCTATACAAAGCTAATCTGACCAAAGCTCACCTAAGTGGTGCATACTTGTTGCGGGCTAACCTAAGTGAAGCTGATTTGAGTCAAGCTGACTTGAGTTGGACTAACCTGAGAGACGCGAATTTGGCAGGGGCGAATCTTAGAGGAACTAACCTTAGAGGAGCCGACATTCGGGGAGCTAACCTCAGCGGCGTAAATCTTCAAGAAACAATTATGCCTAACACTTTAACAAAATATTAGTTTACAAGAACAAGGAATTGACGTTTAGGGACTTCCAGTTAAAAAATATCCCGTCGTAGGGCCCAATGCCCCTGAATGTCAGCAAGTAGCTCTTGAGCTTCGAGATTTTGACTACAAATATAAAATTGTCGTTTTTTTCTATACTTGTATGAAATCACCCAGCCTCCCCGCTTCGGGAAGGGGTTTAGGGGTTAGTTTATTGGCTATAAGTTAACTGTATTGACTTATAGTCTCAAGACTTGCCTCCCCTAGTTCTCCCCGATTGTTACCTAATCTAAAAATACCAACCCAAAAGTTAAAATCAAAACTTTTGGCGGTATAAAACTTTTCATTATTTTATGAATGAAGAGACAAAATTATTTCGTATATTTTGTTCATATTCCGTGATGTTGGCAGCATAATTGCCTTCACGGGCATAATTCTTTAAAGAATATGACAACGTAGATGCAATAAGTATTTAAGGGAGTAATAACCTATGCTTGAAACCCATCTTATCCACACCGAAGCTGATTATCGTGCTGCACTTGATGAAATTGAAAGATTGTTTGATGCAGAACTCAATACACCAGAGTTTGACCGCTTGGAAGTTTTAACTACGCTTGTGAAAGCATACGAACAAAGGCATTACCCAATTGACACACGAGATCCTATTGAAGCAATTTTATATTATCTTGAATCCCGTGAGTTATCTTTAGATGACATAGAGCCAATGAAACAAGCAATGTTTTCTTAAAAACCTCTTGAACTTGAGCTTCGGAACACAAAAGTTGAGCTTCCGAACACGAAACTTGAGCTTTGAAACTCGGAACTTGAGCTTTAGAACACGAAACTTGAGCTTCCGAACTCGAAACTTGAGCTTTAGAACACGAAACTTGAGCTTCCGAACTCGAAACTTGAGCTTTAGAACACAAAACTTGAGGTTTAAAAATGAACTCCACCCGTTCTGAGTTGAAAAGGTGGAGTTAAAAAGTTGAAGAGTTGGTAAATGCTCCTCACAAATGACAAATGACAACTGACAAATGACAACCAACTAAATACGCGACTTGACAAATTTCTCTAATCTATCCATTCCCTTTTCAATAGTCGCCATATCTGTGGCGTAGGAAAGGCGAATGTTGTCATCAGCGCCAAAAGCAATTCCGGGAATGACTGCAACTTGATGTTTTTCTAGCAAAGCGTCACAAAATTCTAAGGATTTTAGACCAGTTTTGCTGATATCAGGAAACAGATAAAACGCGCCATCTGGTTTTGCAGTACTCAATCCGGGAATAGCGTTGAGTCTATCTAGCATTACCTGTCGGCGTTTGGCAAAGGCTTGGCGCATTTCTTCGACGCAATCTTGAGAACTTTGTAGCGCTGCGATCGCACCATATTGGCCAAAGGTACACACGTTAGATGTACTATGTCCTTGGATGGAACTCGCTGCTTTAATGATTTCCACAGGCCCCGCTAAATAACCAAGTCTCCACCCAGTCATGGAATAAGCCTTCGCAAACCCATTACTAATCAAAGTCCGGTCAAAAATTTCCTTCCCCAGAGAACCGATGCTGATATGTTCTGCACCGTCGTAGAGAATTTTTTCGTAAATCTCATCAGAGACGACAAAGATATCTGCATCAACTACTACCTGCGCCAGTGCTTTGATTTCATCTGGCGTGTAAACCATCCCCGTGGGATTAGATGGAGAGTTGAGGATAAATAACTTCGTCTTTGGCGTGATTGCTTTACGGAGTTGTTCAGGAGTAATTTTATAACCTGTCGTGGCATCTGTAGGGACAATTATCGAAACCCCGCCGACCAAAGTCACCATTTCGGGATAACTTAGCCAGTAGGGTGCAGGGATAATTACCTCATCACCGGGATCGATCAATGCCACGATTAAGTTGTACAGAGAATGCTTACCGCCATTGGTGACAATGACATTCTCAGACTTGTAATCAAGACCGTTATCAATTTTAAGCTTATGGGCGATCGCTTCCCTTAACTTTGGTTCTCCGGCTGCTGCACCATATTTGGTTTTGCCTTCATCCAAAGCTTTGACTGCTGCGGCTTTAATATGTGCTGGGGTATCAAAATCTGGTTCTCCAGCACTAAAACTACAAACATCTATTCCCTCCGCCTTCAGTGCCTTAGCCTTGGCTGCGATCGCTAAGGTTAATGAAGGTGTTACCTGACTTACTCTTGCTGCCAGCTTCATTCTTACTATTTTTTGGCAAATCTTTCACTTATCTAAGGATATCCCAGAATCCCTACCAAGATTTGCTTTTTCTGAATTCGTTGATAATCGGGAATGGGGAATGGGGAATAGGCATTAGTTATTTTTTCTTGCTCCCCCTCTTCCCCCTGCTTCCTCATCTCCCCACTCTCTAAGCTATCGTCACATCTGGCGATAAGTAAACATCTTGGATGGTGTGAAATAACTTCACCCCTTCATCAAAGGGACGTTGGAAGGTCTTTCGTCCAGAAATTAATCCTGAGCCACCAGCGCGTTTGTTGATTACGGCAGTGCGTATTGCTTCGGCGAAATCATTTTTACCAGTCGCCCCACCAGAGTTAATCAACCCCACACGCCCAGAGTAACAATTTAGTACTTGGTAACGAGTTAAATCAATTGGGTGATCGGTTGTCAATTCTGTGTAAACGCGCTCATCAGTTTTGCCGTAACTCTTACCACTGGCTTTGGCAACTGCACCGTAACCATTGTTATTTTCGGGTAACTTTTGTTTAATGATGTCGGCTTCAATGGTTACACCCAAATGATTAGCCTGTCCGGTGAGGTCGGCTGCAAGGTGGTAATCTTTATCTTGTTTAAAGGCGTTGTTCCGCAGATAGCACCAGAGAATACTCGCCATCCCTAATTCATGGGCGCGTTTAAAAGCTTTGCTGATTTCTTGAATTTGTCTGGTAGAATTCTCAGAACCAAAGTAAATTGTCGCACCTATCGCCGCCGCCCCTAAATTCCAAGCTTGTTCTACATCAGCAAACAATACCTGGTCAAATTGATTGGGGAAAGTCAGCAATTCGTTGTGATTGATTTTGGCAATAAAGGGAATTTTGTGGGCATATTTCCGTGATACGATGCCTAATGTTCCCAAAGTGGTAGCAACAGCATTACAATCTGCGGCGATCGCTAATTTGACAATATTTTCTGGGTCAAAGTAAATCGGATTGGGCGCAAAAGACGCGCCTGCTGAGTGTTCAATCCCTTGGTCTACTGGTAAAATCGAGAGATAGCCTGTGTTTGCCAGACGACCTGTAGAATAAAGTAGGTGGAGATTACGCAATACTTGAGGGTTGCGATCGCTGTTAAGCCAGATTCGATCTACAAAGTCTGGGCCCGGCAAATGTATTAAATCACGAGAAACTTTTGCTTTGTAGGTAAGCAGGTCTTCTGCCTCTTTACCTAGCAATGACTCAATAGAATTAGCTTCTTTGAGCGTTGTAGTCATAGTATTATCCTCAAAATTTGAGCAAATGACCTTGCCTTTAAGATAGCATTTCTAATATTGCTAACTCGGTTGTACGGAGATTAGTTATATATCTTCTTTCTGAAGATGTAGCAATCTTATTTTAAAAGTAAAAATCAAAGGCTCCGATTCTCCACTTACTTTTAAGAAATCGGGAATCTTGTTGTGAATGATTAAGTAAGGCTATACTACCGGAAGTATTCAATCAGATTTCGGAATTGATGTTTTCAAATCAGTTACCAATATCAAACAGTACAATCATACTATTTTGGAATCGTAGCTGAAAATTGAAAACCCATCTTCCTCCAATTGTAGTAATAATTGCGAACAGAATAAATCCAATTCTATGAGTAAGTTTCAAATCGATATCGACTTCAGCAATATAGATTTAGCTTCCCTTGAGACAGAAGAAGATTTTCAACGAGAGGCAAAAATGTTACTCCCAAAGGCACTGGTCAAACTAGGTGAAAGTGTTGGTGAAAAGACTTGGGAAGAATTACAGGAAAAGCTGCAAGGAAATGGAGGTAAACTCAAATCTTCTCCCAGCGAGAAACGTAGGTTTATTCAAGAAACCGGAAGAACTTATCAACGAAATGCTAGTAACAGAGAAAAACAAGAATTAGAAGACTATATAGTAGAGCAATTACGCGAGCGCAAGTAATATTTGTCACAAGTTAATTTACAGGACATGATTCAAATAAACCAGCGGCGAATCAACTCCACTTGGAAGCGATAGCCGTCGTCAATTTCCTCAATTAACTCACGTTGCAACAGCAAATTGAAAGTAATATCAGCATTAGGGAACTGTTGCAATAGAGTTTGGCGGCTAACTATAGCCCCTTCCCCTTGAGTAGCGATAAAACGTAGAATAGCTTGTCCAGTAGCATCAACTTGGTTGTTTTGAATGTCAGCAAAGAAAAAACCGCCACTTTGCAAAGCTTCTGGTATCGCTGCTTCCACATCTGCTAAAGTTGCCAATCGCCGGATAGAGGGGTCTTGCTCGTTTTTGAGGACAATAATTTCTGCACAGAGTAGTTGTACTAAGAATGGGTGACAACGGGTGAGTTGCAATACTCGCTCAACGGCGTTGGGTTCATAGCGGAGGGTAAAATCTTTGACGGGACGTTCAATTAATTGTCGTGCTTCCGCTTCTTTGAGGTACGAGATATGCACTACTTGAACATTAATGAGATAACTAGCCCAGCGGTGATATTCTTCGATAGTATGGGAGCCAGCTAGTAAAACCTTGAAGCGGGGACGATGTTGGATGAGGTGACGCAGCATTCCTAAAACATCCTGTTCATCAAAGCGACCTTTGGCTATGGCGTTGTCTAGCACCTCGAATTCATCTAGCGCTAGTAAGGCGGTATTTTGTTCTAGAACCTGTTCTACTTTATCTAGCCATTCATAGAAATAACTGAAGGGGTCAGATTTTAAAACTTTGCGGGTTAGGGATGGTAGAGTTACACCTTGTTTTTTCGCTGACTTCTCCATATCTCTAGCCAGGTTGTAGAGAAAACCTGCATGGTCACTAGCTGATGAAGGTGCGCCTTGCAAGTCTACAAACATGGGGATGATGTTACTAGGTAGTAACTTTCCTATGTTGTTGAGGAGAGAAGTCTTACCCATACGTCGCTGACCATAGAGTAGCAGAGGTGGACGACGGCGATCTAAAAGTAACTGCTCGATACGTGTGCCGATATCATCACGCCCCGTGAAAATTTCTTGCTCTAGTGTAATGGGATTCCCAGTAATGTAAGGCGAGTCAATTTCTTGGCGGAGTTCAGTAATCTTAGCCAGTTCATCTATATAGTTAGTTACTATCTCACGCCAACTTTTGATAATGGGATAGAAACGGACTGTGTATTTGTCGCTGCTACGAGTGAAGTCATGCAACTGTAGATTTAATTTATCTGCAACATCTCTGAGAAGTAAGCGCTGATTATAAGTACTTGTTTGATTA
Organism: Nostocales cyanobacterium LEGE 12452; assembly: GCA_015206945.1. GTDB lineage: Bacteria > Cyanobacteriota > Cyanobacteriia > Cyanobacteriales > Nostocaceae > Nostoc. Next base: position 13,191 of record JADEXV010000220.1, read on the forward strand.
AGAGCAGCATCTACATCCTCACTGATACGGCTAAAGATTTGTAGTAGAGGGCTAACTTCACTATTTAGTTCGCCATTTACCACGCTGCGATGAGCTTTACGAATAGCTTCAACATCGGTACAGCCTTGTAAACTGCGTGCATCCAGTTCAATTTGTGCAGCTTGTGCTGCCCAGCGCTGGGGGCTGGTATTGAGATATTCTAAAGCAGCTTCGCCTTCAACTGGGTTATGTTCGATTATAAAAAGGAGATGTTTATCTAAACCAGGCAGATGTAAATGCTGCCACTCATCCCAAAAAGCGGAGTGAAAGCGCAATAAACAAAAGCTTTTACCATTACGCCCTTTGTCTAATCTATAGAGCAGAGAATTCCAAAGAATGAGAAATGGAAAGGATAAAACAGGCCGCCATGAATTGATAGTGATTCCCACGCCTACCGCCACGCCTCCCGCCACGTTTACCGCCACGCCTACCGCCACGCCTACCGCCACGC
>JADEXV010000221.1 GCA_015206945.1 Nostocales cyanobacterium LEGE 12452
GTATGAGATAAAGTATTTATGAATTCAAATTCACAACCGATAAAACTGTTTTTAGTAGTAGCTTTTAGCTGTACAAGTTTATTAGCTAGTCTGCCTCCAGTACTGGCGAAACCAACCCCTAATCGCTCTGATACTAAAACAATTCTTGCTCAAGCCAAAACCTTTAATCAACCTCCAATTCCAGCTGGCTCCCCTCCTGGAGGTCGCGTTCGTGGTGGAGCGAAGCGTGGGGAACCTGGATGTCCTACAACTAAAATTGACTTGACTGCTTTAGTACCCTTTACTCAGGAAGCTAACTCAGTGATTAATGTCTGGGGGCAAACAACAGTAGAACATCCAAGTTGGTTTTTCTATGTGCCATATACCAAAGATTCGCCATATACAGTTGAATTTGTACTGCAAGATGGGGACGCTAACGAGGTATACAAAAAAGCGATCGCTCTACCGGATAAGCCAGGAGTCATCCGCGTTTCTTTGCCTAGTAATGCACCCGCTTTAGCAGTAGACAAACAATACCGTTGGTTTTTCACCATTAACTGTGACAAGCAAAAAAATTCGCCCCCAACTTTTGTTGAAGGGGTAATAAAACGAGTTAATCTGAGTCAACCAACAGTCAAAGAAATAGAAACGGCTGAACCTCTAAAACGCTATGCTATCTATGCCCAAAATGGGATATGGTACGAGGCACTGACGACGTTAGCTGAACTGCGTCAACAAAATCCTCAAGATGCAGCCCTGAAAGCAGAGTGGCGAAATTTGTTAGGCAGCATCCGCTTAGATGATGTTGCCGGAGAACCTATTCTTCCAGGAACACCTTAAACTAAAAAAATAATGTTTAGTTAAGCCAATATTTAATGTAGAGATGTTGCAATACAACATCTCCACAGATGTATTATTTATTTTGCAGCAGCACTTACTAAACCATTGTGCCTGAGCAAAGCGATCGTACTTGGTTCACGACCCCGGAAAGTTTTAAACACCTCCATTGGATGCTTGCTACCACCGAGTGCTAGCACCGTATCCCGATAACGCCGACCCGTAGCTTTTATAGCTTCTTCATTTTCTAGCCCAGCTTCTTCAAAAGCGGCAAAAGCATCAGCACTAAGGACTTCAGCCCATTTGTAACTGTAGTAACCTGCTGCATAACCACCTTCAAAAATGTGCCCAAAAGAACATAATATTGAATCTTCTGGAAGTGGTGGTAAAACAGTAGTAGTCTTAGCTATGCGATGACGCACATCTGCTGGAGTTTCATTGCTGCCGGAACGATAGCGGTAGTGTAGTTCTAAATCAATACTGCTAAGGTGAATTTGCCGTAACATACCAGTACCACTCATATAATTACGCGCCGCTAGCAGCTTTTGATAATAATGCTCTGGTAAAGCTTCTCCAGTTTCGTAATGTTTAGCCATGCCAAACAAAGTGGGTCGCTCATAACACCAGTTTTCCATAAACTGACTGGGTAGTTCCACTGCATCCCATTCCACATTATTGATGCCTGCGGCTCCAGCATAGTCAACCTTGGTAAGCATGTGGTGCAATCCATGACCAAACTCGTGGAACAAAGTCTCTACTTCATAGAAAGTCATCAAACTCGGCTTGCCATCTACTGGGGGAGTTTGGTTGCATATCAAATAAGCCACGGGCAAACGGATGGCAGTTGCACCATTTTCAGTTTTGGCACGATTGATGCATACATCCATCCAAGCACCACCGCGTTTTTCTGCTGGACGGCTATAGGGGTCTAAGTAGAAGTAAGCGATGGGAGAACCAGTTTCATCGGCTATTTGGAAATAACGGACATCCTCATGCCATACTGGGGCTTGACCATCAGCAGGGGTTACTGTAACACCAAACAGCCGCTTAACAAGTCCAAACAAGCCATCTAGCACTTGGGGAAGGGGAAAATAGGGACGCAATTCTTCAGCGGTAAAAGCAAATTTTGCTTCTCGTTGGCGTTCTGCCCAAAAGCTGATGTCCCAATGTTTTAAATCTTGATATTCTTCTCCGTGTGATGCAGCAAAAGCTTGGAGTTCTTTTAAGTCTTTGACAGCAGCATCATAACTGGCCTGGCGTAGTTCTTCCAATAGTGCTTCAACTGCCTCAACATTAGGAGCCATTTTACTTGCAAGGCTCAACTCGGCAAAACTCTTAAAGCCAAGTATATCTGCGAGTTCTTGCCGTAACTCCAAAATACGCACAATTAACGGATTATTATCTAAATCGCCACTAGAAGCGCGAGTGATATGGGCTTTGTAGAGCTTTTCACGCAAATCTCGACGGGTACTGTGCTGCATGAAAGGGCCGTAGCTGGGGAAGTCTAAAGTAATGCGCCAAGGACCATTTTCTGGTGTGGCGTTTTCTTCTCCTGCTGCTCGTGCAGCTTGAGCGGCTAAACTCACCAAACTTGGTGGCAAACCGTCAATTTCCGCTTTTGTTGTCAGGGTTAAGCTAAAGGCTTTCGTGGCATCAAGTACATGGTTAGAGAATTTAGTAGAAAGTTCTGCCAACTCCATCTGAATGGCGTTGAAACGGTCTCTTGCCTCTCCTTTTAAGCCAACACCAGAAAGTTCTGCATCTCGAATGGCGGCTTCTACAATACGTTGTTGGGCTAATTCTAAAGTTGCCCAACTATTACTGCTACGGAGTGTCTTAAAAGCATTGTAGATGGGTTGGCTTTGACCGAGTTTGTTGATAAATTGTACAACTAATGGCTGTACGATTTCATGAGCTTCGCGCAGTTCCGGGCTATTTTTAACACCCATTAAATGATTTACCGCCCCCCAACTCCAGGTAAGCCGTTCTGTCAGCTTTTCTAAGGGTTCTACTAAACCACTCCAAGTCGGCTGTACGGAAGCCTCTAAGGTGGCAAGTTGCTGGTCAAGTTCTGCTAGCAACTGATTAAAGGCTGGTACAACTCGTTCTGGTTTAATCTCTGTAAATGGAGGTAAACCAGTGCCTTGGAGTAAGGGATTATCGGAAATAATGGTACTTGCACTCATGATTTTGTGTGAACTGCGAACGAAAAAAAATCATTGTTGATTTTTATTTATATATCTTCTAATGTAACGATCGCTGTGCTATTTAGTATTGCCATTGTGGCAAAAAGGTAAAAAAAACTATAATTCCTCACAAAAGTATCCTGATACGACTATTTTGTATGGTATTTGAACAATATTGTCGGGGACTGGGAACTGAGCAGGAAATCCTCCCCTTTGCTCCCTTCGTTTACTCGGCAGTTTTAGAAATGTTAGGGAAAGTCTCTAAGATAATATAAATGCACCCATCCTCTTAATCAGGTGGCTAATTATGACTAGCCTCTTACCCAATTCTCAATCAACAGAAGTTTTTTATCCAAGCTCGGATGGTGAACCTTTGGCAGAAAGTTATGCTCATCTATGTGCTTTACTGGCAACTTTAGAAGTATTGAGGCAATATTTGCTGGATCGGCAAGCAACGGTTTTGAGTAACCAGTTTCTCTATTATGCTCAGGGTTTTCCGAGGTTACGGGTAGCTCCTGATGTAATGGTGATTTTTAATGTCGCTCCTGGAGGACGGGATAATTACAAGATATGGGAAGAGGGACAAGTGCCTGTAGTAATCTTTGAAATGACCTCCGAGGGTACTAAAAACCAGGACACGGGTTTCAAGAAGACGCTCTATGAACAGTTAGGGGTACTCGAATACTGGTTATTTGATCCCAAGGGAGAGTGGATTAAGGAGAAATTGCAAGGGTATCGACTGCGAGGTGAGGTGTATGAGCCAATTACAGATAGTCGATGTGAACCTTTGCAACTGCGCTTGCAAATAGAGGGGCAACTGATTGGTTTTTATCGAGAAGACACTGGAGAAAAGTTGCTGATTCCAGAGGAGTTGGCAGAGGCGCTGAAACAGGAAAGATTGGCAAGGGAACAAGCAGAGTCGCAGGTGGAAAGGTTGAAGGAACAGCTGCGATCGCTTGGCGTTGACCCTGATACTATCTAGCTATACATTTGCGATCGCATTTGGTGGGTGCTTCGTACTATCGCCAAAAGACGCGATCGTGTACTATATCAAACAGGTAACTCGTCCGTCAGCATAGGCGTTACCTTGAAAGCGCAGTTTCAACCGAAGAATTCCACATTTTCAAGGCGTGGAAGCGTACAAATGAACTGACCATCAGCGAGCTTCCTTACAAACCGCAAAGGAAGGCTCTATATTTCTATATTTATGATATTATTTGGCAACTCATCTTTTTACTCGTAAAATCGAAGACAAGATCAAGGTCAGTAGAAAAGAGTCCCTAAATTAATGAATACGTTAATCAGTCAGGGTGGAAGAGCTATCACTAAATTTCAGATGGTAGACCGGATAAACGATATAGCTTGGCAAGCTCACCAAGGCAGCGTTGCGGCGATTATTCAGCTATTGAACGAAAAGCTAGCCCAGTCTTGTGTCAGAACTAGAGCCATTTTTTCTGATGGTGTCTTACAAATTCTGTGTGAGGCAGCTAAAGTAGAGCAACTAGAGCAATCTCCCCTGGTAGAACAAATCCAGCAAATTCTTGAGTCTATCGCCCCGCGTCACATTCGCCGTGTCAAAATCAATAGTCGGATTGTTCGAGAACAACAATTGCTGTGGTTAAAAGAAATAGATAGCGATCGCGAAAATCAATTGCTTTGGTCACAAGAAATTACATTAATTCAGCCAAATATTGTAAAGCAATTAATTAAAGATTTCACAGAAGCTCAAGCTGAACTAGGAAAACCAAATTATCCTAAAACTCAAGTCTCGCGTCCTTTAGTACTCATTAACAAAGAAAAATACAAAAATAAACCTAAAACAAAGATATTAGCAGCAGCTGGTTTATGCTCGCTGTTATTGCTTAGTTGGGTTGTTTATGCCCAGCTAGGTAATAAATTTAAAAACCTAATACAACCAGAAACTTCCAAATCTTTAACTACAGAAAACACTAACGATAGGAAAGCCCAAACACCATCTCGCTCTCCTAACAATAGCTTTTCTGAGCCATCTGACGATCCATTTCAAATATCTGTGCGAATTGCCAACCAAGCTTCTGCATCTGGTAAAACAGCTACAACCTCAACTCAGTGGTTAGAGATTGCTGCTAAATGGCAACGAGCTTCAGATTTAATGAGTACAGTGCCGCAAACCCACAGCCGTTATCAAGAAGCTAAGATTCGTACTCAACTTTATAAAAAATATAGTGAAGCGGCACAGAAAGAATCAGGTAAGAGCAAATCTTAATTTTTTCTGATTGGAAGACTTAGATTAGTGATTAGTATTCCAGCAGTAGGGAATGGATTATTTACTTTACTTCTCGCGCTTCACCAAAGCGCGTAAAACTAATTTCAATGGCTAACGCTTTTCTTGGGGAATAGGAGCAAATTCCCCACTTGATAATATTAGTTGTACCACCGAATAGGCGCGCAAGGGTTCTAGATAACACATACAGCAGCTTGCAAGTAACCGAGGTACAAAATGCAGAACTCACGCATCAGATATAAAGAGTTTCTACTTCGTGCCTCAAAGCCCATAGGTTTGTACTTTATACAAAAGAAAACTGCTGTATTTAATTTCTAAAGATATCTATAAAAAAATCGACCTTATTGTGAATAAAGTCGATTTACAGCACTTACGGCAGCTATGAGGTACATCCCCAAATCTGAAAGCTTTGATAGGAGAGGGCAAGGAGAAAAACTGTATTGCATAATAGCCGGAAGCGCTGTAATCAGACGGATTCATTTGTGGGGTGAATCCAAAATCGTTCGACTGAGCGTAGCCGTTCGCGTAGCGTTCCGCAGGAAAGTCCAAAATGTGTATGTCCCCTAACTCAGGAGTTCTCCTGTTTCTTGCAGAGAGTGCAAGCGGCGGTAAATACCCTCGTGACGCAAGAGTTCATCGTGGCTACCCACTTCTACAATCTTTCCTTGCTCTAGAACGACAATTTTATCAGCTTCTCGGACAGTGCTTAAACGGTGGGCAATAACGATGGTAGTACAAGTGCCCTGAATCGATCGCATCGCTAGCTGAATTGAACGCTCAGACTCATAATCTAAACTAGAGGTAGCTTCGTCAAAAACCAGCACGTCTGGTTCTACTAACAACGCCCTAGCAATTCCCAAGCGTTGCCTTTGTCCTCCAGATAACCTGACACCTCGTTCTCCCACGACAGTGTAATAACCTTTGGGTAAGTGCTGTACTACTTCATCAACTCTGGCAATTCTACAGGCTTCCTGAACCTGCTCGAAAGTGGCATTTGGTCTACCGTAGGTGAGGTTATCCAATATAGTACCGTTGAAAACGTCTACTTCTTGGTGAACGATCGCTAATCTCCGTCTATACTTACCCACATCCAAAGTGCGAATATCTTGACCATCAATCAGAATTTGACCTGCTTGAGGTTCAAAATATCGCAACAGCAATTTCACTAAAGTAGACTTACCAGAACCAGAACGCCCCACTAATGCCACTGTTTGGTATGGCTCAATCAACAAGTTAATATCTTGCAAAACTTGACGGTTGGCATCATATCCAAAACTGATATGAGATAACTCAACTTTTCCAGTAAATTTATAAGGTGATTCTGCCTGGTTGCTCTCTTCTAAAAGACTGGCTGAATCGGATGCAGTTGGCTCTTGGAGAAATTCGTGAAACCGCAGCATGGAAGAATAACGACGGGCAAAAACTTCTGCCAAGCTACTGATAGGTTCTAATTCGGCATAAGCCATGCTAGAAAGAGTTAAAGTCATGACAAAGTGACCGAGAGAAATTCTCCCATTTACTGTTGCTGCTAAAGTCAAACCCAGAATTGTAAATACACAAAACTGAATTACGGTTCTTTGCCAAGTACCCAATATCGTATAACCTTTGTGGATGCGGTAATCAAGCACCGTTAGTTCGCGATCCAAACGTTGATTTTGCCGTTTCAGTTCCCTAGCTTCTGTAGCAAATGCTTTTACCGTTTTGATATTGGTGATTAATTCAGAAGTGCGGCTTTCGGTGTCCTCTCCATACTTATCCAGACTAGTTTCGTACCTAATTAGTTGTTGTAAACTCCTCAAGCTGAAGCTGAGAATAATTACAAAGGAAATTAGATATAAAATTGCAATTCGCCACTCAATGAACAAGATAAACACAAAAATTCCCAGTACACGAGCCAGTTTAGGAATCAACTGTCCGGCAACTTCAGGGTAACTAAAAGTATGATTAGAAATACCTCTAGCTACTCTGCCGGCAATGCGTCCAGGGTTATTTTCATCATAAAATTCTAGTGGTAGAGTAAGAACTTTGGCGATCGCTGTTTCGTTTTTTTCTCGACGCGATTTGAAGGCTATATCCCAATGAAACCAATTGGTTAACCAGGGTTGTGTTGGTGCTCTCACTACCGTGACAACGAAAATTAAACCCAGTAATACACCCAAAGATAGAGTTTTGTTAACTGGGTAATTGGTGATGTCCGAAAAAGTTGCGATCGCACTTTGAATTGGTTTATCCAAAGGTTGAGCAGACAAAACGTTTAAAATCTGCCCGATCGCATAAGGAACAACCAAATCAATAATTTCGTAAACGCTAGATGCTGTAATACTGAAAACACTCAGCTTCCAGTAAGAGCGAAAGTAATTGACAATATCTTGAAATTTGGCCATGATGCACACCGTCCAAGAGCGCGATCGTAAACTTGGAATTTATATACTACAGACGTAATACAAAGTAGTCAAGAGCTAGATGACAAATCACTCTTTGGGAGTAGTTGGTAGTTCTTGAGGAAAAAATTCGAGGCGATAGCGGTAGAGAGCAACTGGTTGAGAACCCGCTTTAAAGTAATCTGGATCTTGAGGCGAAAGATAGACAGCAGTAACTTGATCTGCTTCAATCGCCTGATTAGATTTTGAAACTTTATGATAAGCTGTAGTCGATTCTACAGAGTTTAAATAGGGGCGTGAGCCACCTTTAAATAGTTGTTGAAACACTTCTGTGGTGATGAACTTGCCATTAAGGGTAGTTTCTGTAGCACGTGCAGTCACAATAGAAACTAGTTGGCGACTGCTACGCAAGAACGTAATTTGACGATTAGGTGAATCTGGATCTACTTTGACTGATAACACTGCTTCATCCCCTAAATAAGCTCTTGCCAAATTCAAGCTATTAAATGCTCTATCCGCTACTAAAATTGGGGATTTGTAACCTATCTGAGGAAGTATTTTTAACCCAGAAATAGATGGTTGCTCTTTCACAAATCTTACTACAAAACTCACAGGTTGGTTTAATTGTCGACGATTACCTTCAAACCCTGGTGTTACAATCTCTGGTGCTAAAGGCGCAGCTAAATCTACTAATGTACTTGTAACTTTCCAAGTACCAGCCATCCATTCAGGGTAAACCAAATCACCCGAAGCCGGTTGCACTGAAGTTAGTTTTTCCCATTGGGGAAAATTTGCTAACCTTTCAGACAACTCTCCTGCAAAAGCTTCACCACCCCACAATAGGAAAAAAAACAGCAAGCAAAAACTCCAAATTCCCTTCATTACAAGCATTAGCAGTTTTGTATTTAATGGTTATTGTTTATTGATTAAAAATTAAGTAATTTTCTGTAATAAATTAAAACTTTGTAGTGAGATAATTAGCCCTATCCCGAATTTATAGTGATAGAATGACATTGGCATTAGGCATGATTGAAGTTTATGGCATTCCCACTGCTGTGGAAGTAGGAGATGCCATGTGTAAAGCTGCCCGTGTAACCCTTGTTGGTTATGAAAACACTGATTTGGGACAAATTACTGTCTTAATTCGAGGAACTATAGGGGAGGTGAATGTAGCAGTGACAGCAGGAGTAAATGCGGTACTGCGAGTTGACGGTGGCGAGGTACTTTCTCATCACATTATTCCCCGTCCTCACGAAAATTTAGAATATATTTTACCGATTCATCGCAGCGTTAATATCGAGCAATTTAGTGCAGATATCCGATTTCCTCCACCTCTATCAGTTTAACTGTATTAAATTTCTGCTGGTAAAGGTTCCCAAACTTCCCCATACTTCTCTTTTAAAGTTTGCCAAGCTTCCACTTGTCCTGGTTCATATTCTCCTGGTTTACCCCATTGTAAAAAGAGGCTTAAAGCAGACTCCTGTTTATCATCTAAAAGCCGGATGGCATAGGTTGTAAAGTTACCTCTCTTCGCTTCACCTGTTTCAAATTTCACCTTAGTGATTTTATCCATATTCAAGTGAAACTCAAAGCCTTCAGTATGCATATTCGCATATTTACCTTTAGGCAATTCTGCATAAAATAACTTTTCTATTTTGCCTCGTGCTTCTAATACAGCAGCGCTGCTAGTAACAATTAAACGCAAAGTTCCCAAAGTCTCGCAAGCTTCTAAAAATTCTTTTAATGTTGTGGTCATTTGTCATTTGTCCTTTGTTATTTGTTATTTGTTATTTGTCATTTGTCATTTGTCATTTGTCATTTGTCATTTGTCATTTGTCCTATCGTGCGGGTATCCGCTTGCGCGTCTACGTCATTTATTAGTTTTTTACTAATGACCAATACTTCGGCTTCTCTACGAGACGCTACGCGTTAGCGAAGCTTTCGCTTTAGCGATACGCTCAGTACAAGTGACCAATGACAAATGACTAATGACTATTTTTCATATTGTTCATAAGCAGCGACAATACGCTGAACTAGAGGATGGCGCACAACATCTCTTTGGGAAAATTCGCAAAAGGCAATGCCTTCAACGTGTTTTAAAATTTGTAAAGCCACTCCTAAACCCGATTGTTGATGAAGCGGTAAATCAGTTTGTGTCATGTCGCCTGTAATCACCATCCGCGAACGGAAACCCAAACGAGTCAAAACCATTTTCATCTGAGCGGGTGTAGTATTTTGCGCTTCATCGACAATTATAAAAGCGTTATTGAGAGTACGTCCCCGCATGTAGGCGAGTGGTGCGACTTCTATCACACCGCGTTCCATTAAACTGGGTACTTTTTCTGGGTCGATGAATTCATAAATAGCATCGTAAAGTGGGCGAAGATAGGGATTAACTTTCTGCTGTAAGTCTCCAGGCAAAAAACCGAGTTTTTCACCTGCTTCGACGGCAGGGCGAGTTAAGATTAGCTTTTCAACTTGGTTGGCAAGGAGTGCTTGCACGGCGACAACAACAGCGAGATAAGTCTTGCCAGTACCAGCAGGGCCAATCCCAAAGGTGAGGTCACGTCTACGGAGTGCGTCAATATATTGGCGCTGGCGGAAGGTTTTGGCACGGACTTCTTCACCCCGGCGACTTTTGGCGAGGACATCTCGCTGTAAATCTTGCAGTTCCCCTTGGCGATCGCTATCTATGGCTTGACGGGCTGTTAAAATATCGGCACTGGAAATAGTATTGCCTTTAATCCAGAGGTCTTCAAGCGATCGCACTAATCGAGAAGCCAGATCGATTTGCTTTTCAGTACCAGAAATCACTAATTCCTGTCCGCGTAGCACTAAAGCGGCTCCTGTTTGCCGAGATAGGATTTTGAGATTTTCTTCTCCATCTCCGGCTAGAGCGATCGCACTGGTAATATTCGGCAGCTGAATTGTTAAGGCACCTGCCATAGTATTTCTTAATTGGTGAGGATCTGTATTTGACAAAGGTTAATTTTTTCTCGCTAACGGCGAAATTATGCTTTTATTACCTAGATTTTGAAAAATATTTGCAACAAACCAATCGTCCGTAGGGGTGTACAGCTTGCCCTCATCCCCTAACCCCTTCTCCCTATAGGGATGAAGGGGAACTGGAGAATTTTCTCCCATCTCCCATGTTGAGAGAGGGGCTGGGGATGAGGGTAAAACTCATCCACTCAGAAGATTTCATCTGAAGTTGACACCAATGCAAAGCTGTAAGCTCCTACTGGTGAAGGGTTCAAAAAAAGATTTAAAAATCTTTTTGCTACTTTCCATCGTTATAAAAATTCTGAGCGGAGGTAACAACAACCGCTCAGATTTGCTCTCTAGTTTCAACCTAGCGGAGGCGTGGTTTAACAATGGGTTTAGGCCCATCATTTGCCCGCGGTTCTCTCTTAGTCGGTGGTGGCGATCGCTCTTCTGTCTCTTCATCAAAAGACATACCCTCGCGGCCCGGAGTGGTGCTGCCGTAGATATCCAGGTATGTTGATTGCCCAGCTGCGGCTGCGGCTGCGGCAATTACTGTACGAATCGCCTGAATATTGCGTCCCCCTCGACCAAACACTTTTCCTTTATCTGCGCTTTCAAAGGCGATGCGAACCCAAACCCGGTTGAGGGCCTGAGAAATTTCACAATCGACACTTAATGTCTCTGGAGATTCCAAAAACGGCTGCACCAAAAACCGAACCAGCTCAACATAGTTGGGGCTAGCTGTTGGGAGTTTTGTTCCGAAATTATGATGCGGCTGTTGCACTGACCTGCTCAAAAACATTAGCTTTTACTAGAATGCGACGAACGGTATCAGTGGGTTGAGCGCCTTGTTGTAGTCGCTTGACGATACCGGGAACGTCTAGTCGCACTTCATCAGTTCTGGGGTTATAAAAACCCAATTCTTCTAAGGGACGGCCATCGCGGCGAGCGAGGTTGTTAATGGCGACAATGCGGTAACTTGCTTCCCGCTTTTTACCGAATCTTTTCAAGCGCAGTTTGATCATGGTTGAAGAATCATTCTCCTGTTGTTAGATATTAGTTAGCAACTAATTGGTGAGGAAGTAACCTAAATCTGGCTGCTGCCGAGAAATTGAGGGTTAGTTTCCTCTGCTGATAAATTCTGAGGTCGAAATGCTAATTTTAGCACTGCCTAGCATTTGCTGCTATTTGTCATTAGTCATTAGTAAATTACCAATGCCCAATGCCCCATGCCCCATGCCTAATGACTAAAGATTACCAAAGCCTTTTTTCTTTTTATCTTTGGGTTTTTTCTTTTTCGTGGCTGGGACACCATCATAACCTCGCCATCCGGGGGCTGCGGGACGATTACCAGCACCTGCGAAGGCATTACCCATGCCACCGCCACCGCCGAACATTCCCGGCATTCCAGGGAAGCCACCTTGGCCCATTTGCTGCATGAGCGATCGCATTTTTTGGAAATCACCCACTAGTTTAGTTACATCTGACTCTCTATAGCCTGAGCCAGCAGCAATCCGCCGCCGCCGACTGGGAGAACTAGCTAATAAATCGGGGTCATGGCGTTCTTGGCGAGTCATGGAGTTAATCATCGCCTCACAGCGCTTTAACTGGGTTTCTCCTTGCTTGAGTTGATCGTCTGAGAGCTTGTTCATCCCTGGAATCATCTTGATCAAGCCTCCCAGAGAACCCATGTTCTTCAGCATCCGCAACTGCTTGAGAAAGTCAGTAAAGTCAAACTTTGCTGACAAAATTTTCTCCTGCATTTTCTCAGCATCAGCTAAGTCAAATTCTTCTTGGGCTTTTTCTACCAGGGTTAGCACATCGCCCATTCCCAAAATCCGCGATGCCATGCGATCGGGATAAAACGGTTGCAGTGCCTCGACTTTCTCGCCTACACCCACAAACTTAATTGGCGCTCCCGAAATCTTTCGCACCGAAAGCGCTGCACCACCACGGCTATCACCATCTAACTTGGTGAGAATTGCCCCAGTAATTCCAATCTGTTCGTGGAAGGTGCGGGTAAGATTTGCAGCCTCTTGACCAGTCATCGCGTCCACCACCAACAGAGTTTCATGTGGTTGGACAGTTGCTTTGATGCGGGCTAATTCCGCCATCATGTCTTCGTCAATTTGCAGACGACCAGCAGTATCAATAATTACTGTGTTAACACCTTCTGCTCTAGCGCGTTCTACACCTTGCCTTGCAATTTCTACGGGATCGGCGTCGCTTCCTAGTTCAAATACTGGTACTTCAATTTGCTTACCCAACGTTAGCAACTGGTCGATCGCGGCTGGGCGATATACGTCTGTCGCCACCAACAAACAGCTACGCTCTAATTTTCTCAGATGTAAGGCTAACTTAGCCGTAGCCGTGGTTTTACCAGTACCTTGCAACCCAGCCATGAGAATAATAGTAGGCTGTTCCTGTGCTTCTGCGATGGGAACATTTTCTTCTCCCATCACCTGCACCAGCTCATCATGAACAATTTTGATGAACTGTTGGTCAGGTCGCACGCCGGCAACCACCTCGGCTCCCTGTGCTTTGGCTTCGACTTCGCTAATAAAATCTTTGACTACCTGGAGATTGACATCTGCCTCCAACAAGGCGCGGCGCACTTCGCGCAATGCATCTTGAATGTTGGATTGAGAAATTTTGTCCTGTCCCCGCAGTTTTTTCCAGGCGGATTCTAAACGGTCAGATAATGCATCAAACATAATGTAATTACAGGTAGTTCGCCAATGGGAAATTCTAAACCGCCGATGAATGCGTTGGCGTAGCCCGCCGCAGGCATCGCGAATTTCCGCTAAATTTTAAATGTGCTATCTACCAGCTTAGTATTTTTCACCCCAACTGTAGCAA
>JADEXV010000488.1 GCA_015206945.1 Nostocales cyanobacterium LEGE 12452
CGATTAGACCACACTGCAAAGTATCGATTGAGGATATTAACTGGGTTCGTCAGCAATCTCCATCTGTGCAGCAGCTTTGGTTTGATAGCGTGGCGGCTGAACAATTTGGGGGTTCTGCCCATAAACTTGATACTAACCTCACCTATAAATCTTTCCAAAAAGCAGGGGCGGCGTTAACTGCCCAAGGATTATTTCAGTTTGAGGAGTTGTTTGGCCGTTTGCCCTCCGGCAGACCTGGGTTAATTGGCTACCGCGTCCGCAACCTTCACGGTTATTACAATCGCTTTTATTGGGAATCGTCCACGTCTGAAGAAACCAATTCTTGTGACAAAAAAGCCATCCACGCCGGGGAGAAAGTAAATGCGCCAGAACGGAATAAGAACCACCCCAAAGTGGAACAAATTCAGTCTGATTTGGAATCATTCCAAAAGAATGGTCAAAAAAGTGAGGATTTGCAAGGGTTCCAAAATCCTAACAACGTTTTTAACTACCCGTTAACTACCTACCAACAACCAACTAAGGTTGTTGGTATGGTAGTTGGTTCTGACGCACCAACCGAAAATCCGCGTGTTGAGGAAACGGCTCATGCGCCCTTGGGGGGCGCGTCGCCTTCACGTACTGAAAGCGCGTCAGAACTTGAAGAATTGCCTACGGCAATGGACTGTACATCGCTGGTGCTTGTGGATGCTGCACCAAGTCAACCTGCTCCGTTGCTGACTGAAAACCAGGACTGTGGCATTGAAGCGATATTCCCTCATGAAGAGACTTGTTCCGCCGCGCCCGTTGCACAAAATGAAGAATATTTAAGTTCAGCGATCGCTAATCAAACTCAGGCGCAAGTAGAACAGGGTCAATTTGCTTTGTTGTCAGGAGAAAATCAAGTCTCTGGTTTTGAGCCGAAAGACTGTCATGAAGAACCAAGTTCCGCCGCGCCCGTGTCATTAAATCAAAGTGAGATATTTGAATGGTTGGATAGAGCGAACCTTGGAGAATGCCCCCCATTGTGGGTAATTCAATATTTGCTAGACAGCAAGTATTACGCCAGCATGAGGGCAACCATCAGCAAGTTTGAGAAGCAGTGGAATCTATCTGTAGTCAATTATCAGGTGCAAAAATCTAGTGAGGCGTTGTTTACCACCGTTCGCGGAGCGTCTCGTAGAGAAGACATCGCCATTAGATCCAAAGCTAGACTATTGCGAATGGAGAAACTGAAGATGGCTTCTCTGATTGGGGAAAATCCTGGTTTTGACTTTCTTCAACAATGCTGGAATGACGATCCGGCTTTGCAGATTGTGATTAAAAAGCTTTTGGCGAAGTTTCCGCAGTGGGGTGTTGCAATTGCAGACAGAGTATTGATTAACTTTAAGAGTTAATGCTAAAAGGTAATTGAACGTGGATTTATTGGTTCGAGAAGTTGAACTGAACGATGCTGAAGCTATTGTCAGCATTTTGAATTCAATTATTGAGGCTGGAGTATACACAGCGTTTGATACACCCTTGACTGTAGAGGCGGAACGTGAGTATATTTTGCACTTCCCAGCGCGTGGAGTATTCCATGTAGCTCTCTGCTATCAGGAGGAAAAGGTTGTAGGATTTCAAAGTATGGAACCATTTGCTAACTACACCCATGCTTTTGATCATGTGGGAGTGCTAGGAACTTATGTTGATCTGTCATATCGACACCAAAAAGTAGCTACAAGTTTATTTAATGCTACGTTTGAGCTTGCGCGTCAGCGAGGGTATGAAAAACTGCTCACTTATATTCGTGCAGATAATATGGCGGCATTAGGTACTTACCAAAACTTTGGTTTTGGAATTATTGGTACAGCCAAAAGACAAGCCAAAATTAACAGCAGATATATACACGAAA
>JADEXV010000222.1 GCA_015206945.1 Nostocales cyanobacterium LEGE 12452
AAATTAATGATCTGATGTATCCAATGTTTGAAAGAACCAAAGTTGCAAAGCTGATCGGTGTAAAGTGGGATACGCTAGTTCGAAGGATGGGGAGTAAATCTATTTCGCCGAATGACATGGCCGTTATTGTCGATTTTTATGCCGAGCAGATTGGTAGAGAGAAAGCGGATAGAATGAAATACATTCTTACCGAAAAGTACGAGCTGATCGAGCGTTTGACCACGGAACGTCTGAAAGGTATGGGTATACCCTTCACCGAATTAAGCAAGTACAGTAACATTAACTACAATATCATCATGAACGTGGTGAACGGGCGGGAACAGTGGGGAGTCGCAAACCTCAAAAAAATTAGTGATTATTTGGAGCATTTAAGCACGCTAAAATTTTTAGACGATGAAAGAAATATTGCTTAGGAATCTGAATGCTGAAAACAAAGCAGATATACGGGAGATTCTCGAAGACTATTTAAGCAGAGATTACGTGCGTACAACTAACGGCTCTACTGCCGTCGAGCAATTGATACGGGAATTTCACCGTAATGAGATCAGGACAAAATCCGAAATTGACAAGCTCAACGAGCAGGTAAGAGAAATGCGAGGCCGGATTAGAAATTTAACCGACGAAAATCAGGCTTATGAATCCAAACATAAGGCATTTGTCAATTCCTTTAATAATTTGATAGGTTATTCATCTCCTGCGAAAAATAGTGCATTTGTGAGCTCGCTTACTGATCTACTGAATCATAGATCATGATGATGTAAGTTCTCATCCTGTTTTCTCCCTCGCTGACCACTGAATGTACTGACGATTTTTTGTAGACATTTTTTTCTTGCCAGGCCTGGCTCGAGCGCTTCCGGATCAATTGAAATTGTAGACAAAATAGTCAATTATAATACCTAAAAAAAGTTGTATTGCATTTAAAAAATGGGTATATTTATATATTGAAACACAAATACAGCATATCATGGAATCGCAAAATGAAGTCTCATTTGTAGTAACTAAGATTGAAGAGCCAAGAAAGGACGGATCGGTGCTTGAAATCGACGGGGTGTACGTCGGTATAAAAGACGGAAGGTCAATTTTCTGGACTGATCCGGGAAGCGGCCAGCAATGGAGTTTTTATAATAATGATACCTGCCAAGTTATTTAACTTAATACACATACAGCAGATGAAAAAGCCAATCTTCTTAATTCTAACCGTTTTCCTGTTTAGTAAGGCATATGCGCAAAACTGCCTTAGCAATGAAGACATTTATGCGATGTGCCGCGATTCGGTTAGTAGTTCGGTGATCATTACAAAAATGAAATACTCGGAATGCTGTTTCAATCTGGCAAGTAGTGACCTGATCGAGATTTCGAAAAATAAGGTCCCCGACGAAGTGATTAATGAGATGATTGCACAGATGGGATCACATAAACGAACCAGTTCACGAGGAAGAAGCCCACGAGTTCCCAAGTCATTTTCTAACCGCCGCAACTAATGAAGAACGACTCTCAACGGTTGAAAAACGTCAGTAAAAGCCAAACAAAACGAGTATATCAAGTTTCAATATATGCCCTCGTACTGGTACTCCTAACGCTAATTTTGAGCGTTCTAGGTATTCTACCCAATCGGGTCTTAACTGGCAAGATTCTTCAATTAGCGGTCGCCCTAAACCTGCTATATCTGTCAATCGTCATTTATCAGGCTGGCAATAAAGGGTTATATGGTCGAACGTTAATGCCGGTAGTCTACCTGATTGCTGGCTGGCTGGCCGTAGCTGTTGCAGTTAAACTGATGGTCGCCGGATCAATCTCATTGTAGACAATCTTAACCGAAACCAGGTCAAAAGTTTTGGATATCCTGCGCTGAAATGTAGACATTATTTGCGTCCAGGATCAAAGCCGGCGCGAGCTGCACCCGCTGAAATGTAGACATTCCTACAACAAGCCAATACCTTCATTAATGAAAAAGATTCTTCTTACTCCCTTTTTGTTTCTGCTTACTACTATTGCGTTTGCTCAGACGTGTTTGGTTAATGCTGACATCGTTTATATGTATACGAATGCTGTTTCAGATCGCATCATTCTGACCAAAATCGACAAATCGGTTTGCTGTTTCAGGTTGGAACCTGAGGATATTGTCGAACTGACAAACCAAGGAATTCCCGAAAAGATCGTGAATAGAATGATCTACGTGATGCAAAGGAGAAATGTACAACCGGTGTATAATGCACCTGTTGCTATTATGCGTCCACGGATACAGGTACGATACAGCGCGCCTCGTGTTATAATGGGACACTTTTAAGTAATGTCGTCCGATTAGTTGTGCTAAAATTTTAGCTACATTGTGACCAGCCAAAAACGAATATCAATATGAATGTTTTAGAATTTACCAGTTTCCAAGATAAAGACAGGGTACAAAGAATCGATTCCCTCGCTGGAACGCTAACCAATGGATGGAAACTAACCGTTCATTGGAAGCAAATGCTTTTCAATTACGTCAATCTACCAGACGGGACGACGGAGGAAGAGTTTTTGGACTGGTGGGAGACGGAAAAACCCCATCACATTAAGCATTTCGTTGATTTTGTCGTGACGTTTGGTCTGGCTGCGCTCATTGCATCGGTAAATGAAGGTGGTGAAAAGCACATCTTATTTATGGATGATAATACAACTGTGGAGGGTCTATGTCTTGTTACGGGGATAGAGATAAACCATACTAATAAGCTGATCGAAGTATTAATACAGGTTTAATTAAATGACACTCATATGACGGTTACTTTTGAATGTAATAATAATGATCATATCGATCTAAATTACCTAAATATTGGTGGCCTGATAAATCGGGAAATCGAGGGAAACAGAAATGATTTACAATTCTCGAAGCGTATTGCAATATTGGAAGATTATTTGAATGGTCGAGAAGATAGGGAGGGCTTACTCAAAAACGCTTTTGAACAGGGTACACAACTGCATTACAGTTTTGTTCAGAATTTGCACAAAGGGGATATGATTTCCCCTAGATGTTTTTATCCTCGAAATCATGTTGGCGAGGCAATATTGTCATTCTTCGAGCCAGAAGACCCTTATTGCTTCTTTGTCTTTCAAAAATGGTATCATTCGATTACTCATGTGGAATTGTTTCTAGTGATGGTACACAAAACAGACGGTTGGGAAAATGAATTTGAGCAGCTAATGACACATGGTGTAGATTTTAGATTTGAACACTAAGGACCGTGAGAGATTATGACTTATAAAATAATTTTGAGCCACCGTTATTTCAATGGACTTAACTTGTCCCTTGAAGCTGACCTTCCTATCATTCCGCGCATTGGAGAATATATCGACCCTTACGTATTTCTAACAGCGGAAGAAGCTAAGGTCGTCGGCGAGTATATCGAACTTGGCAGTTATATGGATTTTACATATGTGCGCGGAATTAGACATTCGATTGAAGATTGCCAGATGATCTTTTTGGAACTTGACAACACTACCTTCAAGGAAAGGAGTCACAACATCAGCGTAATATGAAGAATTTAGTAAATAACACGATTCTGTTCATCCATGAGTACCGAAACATGGAGAATGCTTCACTGACAGTTGGGAAAAAGCTCATTAGAGCAGTCATCGACGATGCACACAAGGCAGAACATCTTTGTGATAGTTGGGCCGGAAGAAATGGTGATTTCGGGAGTTTCTTCTTGAACCTGAGTCACGAAACGCAAGGATTTTTCATTGAATATTGGGGTGTACCTATTCCAGCGCTCGCCGAGTATTCCAGACAAAAGGAGGAAAACCCTATATCCGTTTTGTTTGGTGGGGAACCGGGAGAGGTTACTTGGATACATAAGTTAATGCAATATTTCAACAATCACGGCATAGGGGACTATAAGCACATTCTACTGCCGAGCTTGCCGGTCGAGCGGTACGGAAATTCGAAAAATTGGGGAAACTATATTCTAGGCTTATCCCCAGAGGGACGCGATCTGGTGATCTCGCAGCAATATGCTCATTTGATGAATGGCTAATTCTACACTAAACCCATTAGGACTAGGCGCATTTACGGCTTATGTCGCTTTGCGCACATCTTTAAAATTGTCTTCTACGGGTTGCTTTCGCCGATCAAAAACTAAAAAGATATACCCAAATATAGTTGTATTATATTGAAAAAATGGGTATTTTTGATATAGCAAAATCAATCGGTGCTCATACGTTAATGAGCGGAAATCATGAAAGCTACTATTAAGCTGATCAGCAGTGTCTGGACGTTGGAATTTGAAATTGGAAATGGTTTCAGAAAGTGAAATCAAGATACTGCGCTATTCTCGCGACGATCCAGAGGGGTATGAGAAGGAGGACCAGTTTCCCAGACTGATGATAGACGAAGATGCTCAACGAACTGTGTTAGGAGTTTACCTCATGCCATTTGATCCATTCAAAAGCTGGGCTAATATTTCCGAGTCCGTGTACTATAAAGTGGTAAATCCTGCGCACATATTCAGTTACGGTTCTTAATTTTATTCCTGCCTCCTGTGTTCCTATACAGGATGGATACATTTATTTTTTGATCAATGCCTTTTTGAGCGGTTACGTCCCTTGAAGTTTATTATGAGTAAAAATAAAAACATCACAGAAGAAATTTTGAAAGCATCGCATCGGGTAGAGCTTTTTGTGAGAAAGGTGGAAAAGACTATTCAAAAGGCTGTCACCTACGAATCTGATAAGAAAATTCAGAATGATATAGAATTGCTTACGGAATTTGTTGAAAGTCAAAGAAAACTTATTCAAGAGACTAGAACGGCTTTACATGGTGTTTCAAACATCTATGTAGAAAACTACCTTGATAGAGAAATAAGTGCAACGCCACTTTCTACTAGGACATTCCTTTGCCTGAAAAGCGCAGATATTAGGACAGTTCGGCAACTACTTGCGTATAAGGACAAGTATGGAGTCGATAGCTTGCTGAGATTTCGTAATTTTGGCACGAAGTCTTTTGATGAAGTTGTTAATTTTATTAACGCGGTTGAAACTTTATGACTATGAAAGCAAGTGTTACTATAATCCAAAAATTCCGCATCTGGTACCGTACTCCCTACGGTGTCGGGATCGACCAAAAGCGGGGATCAAGTGTCAGTTTTACTGATACACAACACTGATATGCAGACATTAATGAAATTTACCCAGGAGGAAAAGGATCGATTACTAGCAGCTGATCGGACAAGCCTTGCTATTGGCAATAATTGGAACCTTCGTACACAATTTGTATGGCCAGATGAGTGGCAAACTAATCTGTGCGATTTGATCGCTCTGCCGGAGGGAATTACAGACATTGACGAGCTTATCAGCTCGTTTCTAGCCGATAAGCAGGAATGGAACCAGCATTTTGCTGGCTTTATCAATGATTTCGGGTTGGCTGCGCTGATCGCGTCCAAGGATGCGGTTGTGCCGGAAAATGGTTGGGTTTCTGGTGAGTGGGTCTCCTTTGTGGGTGAAGATACCGACTATGTACATATCCGGGAGGTGGTTATCAACTTTGTCGAGCGGCTAATTTCGATAGTCGTTAAAAGGTGATTTCCGAATACTTGAATTGTTTTGATTAATATGCAGCTGAATGAAAGGTAGAAATATTGATAAATTATTATTGGAGCTGTCTAACGAAATAGAGCAATCTAATGACGTGGATTATTTGATGTATATTTTTGAAATATTTAAAAATGGAGAATATGAGTTTTTGAACCATTATTATGTGCACAGGATCTCACAGCAAATAGTTAACAGCAGTATTTCACTCAAACAAGGCGATTTTTTTCTTGCTGGAAATATGTATGATGAAATACGTAGCTATAAATTTATATCTGGGGTTGGGTACTTTGACCGTATTTCGGATATACGTAAGCGCCAAAAGGAAGGCTTTTTTGTTAAAGGAGTTCCTTTCTTAAAAAGTGGCCAACTATCGAATAAAAGAAACTTTGACGAGTGGGTTTCTGAAAATTACATTCTAAAAATTGTAAGAGGGTTCGAATGTGTGAATAAAAAGGATGAAAAGACTGTATTCAATCTTCTTAAGATCACGGAGACAGAACTCTCGATTTTGGAAGAAGGTAATAGGCCAATAATTGTAGATGTCTCAAAATGAGGTGATCATAACCTGGACCCATTCCTATAAAGACAATGAAGATGCAAGAATTGGAAGAAACCCGTAGGTGGGAAGATTTGACCGAATCGGAGCAACTGGTAGTTACGACCGTACATACAGCCGGGATCGAAGGAAATATCCCGAGGCTCAAAGAAATTTTAGACACTGCAAGGCCGCTGGTCGTGATCGGGAAGGATTGGAAGTATTGCCGGATTCACGAACAGAGCGCGCCGGTGGTCAAGCTGCTGATCCGGGAGTATTTGCATAAGTGAATATTGGATTTCGATTCTGGGCAATATCGTGCTTCCAATAGTGAGTCAATCATCGCTGAATTTGTTGAAAATCTCAAACCGAATAATTGCATATAATGAAATCACTTATACTCTCTTTTGTAGTTGCTCTGGTGATGCCGGTCGTTCCTAGCCTTGTGACTGCACAGTCAGTCGAGTTACCCAAATCTGCGGATGGTAAAGTAACATTTGAACAGATTGCAGAATCTGAACTTAGCAAAGATGCTTTATATAAGAACGCGCAGACTTGGATCACCCGGACTTTTGGAGATTACAAAACTGTTGTTCAATTCGAAGACAAAGAGGCTGGCAGGGTTATCCTGAAAGGGATTTCGAAGCTTGAACAGCTGCTTTATACCGATTTCAGGTTTGCTATAACTATCGATACAAAAGCCAAAAAATACAGAGCTATACTGACTGATCTTGAAATAGGTGTTGATCATCTGGACGCACCGGTAAGTTACCACCCTTACGAGCAAATGTGGGGGCCGGGTGGAATAATCGACTGGCACACCAAGGAGATCGCTGAACTGAGATCAAAACAGAAAGGTGCAGGTAAAGGACAAATCAGGTATTTGCAACGGAAGATTGACGAAATATCCAAAAAGCAGAGATTCATGCAGGAGCAATCTGAAAAACTCGACGGTGAGATAGGTGAAACTGTCGATAATCTAATGGTGACACTGAAAGCAGCTATGAAGGTCAATAACGATTTTTAACCCCGGCGACCATGCGAACGACTCGCACTCACCGATGACCGGGAATTCTACGTCATAAAAAAGCGAAAAAATCTAACGATCATCTTTCCTAAAACAAGCTACTAAAAGAGGATTTTTCGGGGAATCTAAAAAAATCTGTCGCATAATGGATTTTATGTTAAAGATGAAAACATGATGCAACACCCGAATAAAAATATTTACACAACTTAAAAAAGTACAAGAATGTCAGATTTTTTACTTTCGATCGGGGCCGGGACGATATGCGGGATGTTGGCAATAGTGTACGCTTACCGGCTTCGAACAAAGATGCCGCTCCCTAAGGACAAAAGCATCACCTTTTGGATACTACTGGCAATAGCAGTTTCCTGTATAGCTGCGGGCGCTTATCTTCGAAGTACCCAGGATAATAAGCGAGCCGAAGCCGCTCAGGTAACCTTACTGGCCTACCCGATAAAAAGCAAGTACCTGGGCCGGTGGAAAGCGCCAAGGGGAAAGGCGAGTATCGAGATTTACGAAGAGAACGGGGGACTTTTTGCCAAGTTCTGGCAAGGCGATATTATGCCTTTGAAGTACCAAGTGGAAGGCCAGTTTTACGAGGGCTCAACGGCATTGGGGGCTATGCCTTTTATCGTCCGTAATGACACCCTGCAATACAGCCAGTCGAAGTATATCAGAGCGCAAGACTAATCGGCATGAACAATGAATGGTGTTTCCAAGTCACTGGTCCGACTACTCGTCATCGCCACTGGGGAGAAAGAACTCACCCCCAGTGAGGAAGATACTGCGGCATGGGTTCTGGTGATTGCGCTGTTTCCATTTATGCTTCGCATTGGGATTGTCATGATGATAAGCTCAGGCGTTATACACAGATCCCTGTTCATCGACGACGTCTTCTTTTATAGCAGAACGGTCGTAGGTAGCGGCTTGCTCGGATTCGGTCTTACCTTGGCCGCACGCAAGGGGAACCGGTTTGTGATTCGCATGTGCCTGATGGGGGCGGTGATACTGTTGATCGGTCCATTATTGGAATTATTGGCGAAGGCACTGGATATGCCAAGCAAATCATTTTGAATTACTTTAAATCAACATCAATGAAAGATCAGGAAGACAGAAGGCGACAATTACAAGAGGCGCGTGACAGATATGCCCAGCTTGGAAAGCGCACACTGGACGAGATTGCTCACGAAGTGGGCATCAAAGGATTGGTATCAGATATGGTTACGATGGGGACCGAGGATTGGGAACGAACCAGGTCTTGTCTTTTCTGGATTCTCAATCATACTGACTATCCCTATGATAAAACTGTACTGGAATTGTATGCCGATCTGGATGCGGTTATTAAAGGTCATGGCAATATCCGATTCATATAATGTAGACATACCCGGTGCAGCTAGCGCCCCGATCAACCGCCGGTGGCAATCGTCAACTTTGCGAAGTGTAGACAAACCGGCGCTGAACCTGGTCTAAAAATCCGGAGATTTCGCGCGATAATGTAGACATTTCTTTCGTCCAGGATCTTCGTCACCTCGATGAGATTGCTCGATTTCGTAGACAATTTTATTTCAACAATAAACCATTTCAAATGAAGACACCTCAAATCAAGTTTTTTTCTCCCGAAGACAATACGGAGCCTGTTTCGAAGGCGGCAGGGAAAGCCAAGCCTAAGCCATCCGGGTATATTTCAGATATAGGAACACTTGTTTTCCCGAAGGCTACCCTTGAAGAGATCGGGGTCGAGCCTGAAACAGCTCTTTTCAAAGTCGGAACAGCGGAAGGAAAGCGTAAAATAAAGTCATTGTATCTGATCCCCACCGACGCGCAAGAGGAGGCATTTACATTCTCGAAGGTAGGCCGCGGTTCAGGAATTCCACTTGCCGTTATCTTGAAGCGGGGTGGTATAGACTACAAAACTGCAAAGCATATTTTTACCGTTACCATATTCAACTATTCCGAGGGGGGCATTGGTTACGAGTTGGCGATAGAGACCGAAGCGCCCAAAGAACCATACACCGGTAAGCCAAGAGGCAGGAAGCCCAAATTGGCTGAACAGGGAATCTGAAGCCTTACCTTAAATGTAGGCTTTCCTGAGGATCTCGTATTGAGATTTTGTACATTTGCAATCCACTCAAACACTGATAGAGGAGGGTATAAAACGGAAAGCTTGGTTATCATTTAACCAAGCTTTCTCATTTAAAACCTTTATTTATAAGAAAAGTTATCCGAACTGTTATCCGATTCGGGTACTCCGTTGGCGAGCCATTGTAATGAAGGCTGCTCCCAGGTCACCATTTGCAGAAAGGACTCTACTGTTTTCTTGATCCTTTGCTTTAATTGAGATCTAAATTAACTAGCTAGCCCGACTGGTCCAGCCGGTAGCCATGCGGGAGCAGGGTGTGTTATGCCTGGCTCTGTTCGTCGGCCACTTTCTGTGTAAACGCATTGATTGCCCGTGTGTCGCTGCCTTGGCCAACTCTCCGCGCTTGGCCTCCGAACACTCCGTTTGACTTTTTCAATGTGGTGAGAGGTCACATGCCAGAGGGACCGCATTCTTCACCTCACGGATCGAGGCACGGCAAAGCAAGGTTTTCTCAAAGCTGGATAAATAGTCATTGGTACACATAGCTATTGTTCCCGAGTTGCTTAGTCATGTTCGATTTTACGGTCGTATTTCTGTACTCTTTCGATTCAATACTAAGTGATCGCTTCTATGCCAAAAGCAGCCAATTAGGGGTTCAATTTAGTGGTACATGAAATCTAATTACAGTATATTGCGAACATAGGGGTTAAACTGTAATTTAAGTATGATTATTGGTTACGTAAGGGTTTCAAAGAATGAGCAGAACCAGGATCTGCAACTTGATGCTCTTAGAAAGGCGGGTTGCGAGAAGATTTTTCATGAGAAGGTGTCGGGTGCGTCGAAGGAACGGCCGGAGTATGCGAGGATGGTTTCCGAGCTACGGAAGGGAGATGTGATCGTTGTGTGGAGAATTGATCGTCTAGGGCGGGCAACTTACGAGCTTATCAAGCTGATGGTCGAGTGGAAAGAAATGGGTGTTGAATTCCGGAGTATTTCCGAGGGAATTGACACTTCTACGAAGATGGGCAGACTTTGGTATATGCTTAGTTCGGTATTTGCCGAAAATGAGAGGGAGATATTAATGGAACGGACTTTGGCTGGAATGGAAGCGGCGCGTGCTCGAGGTCGGGTTGGAGGTAGACCGAAAGGGCTTACTAAAAAGTCCAAGGAATTAGCGAGCTTGGCAGCTACGCTTTATCAAAGTAAGAAATACACAACGAAGCAAATCTGTGACCAACTGAATATTGGAAGTAAGTCCACCCTTTATAATTATCTCAGGCATGAAGGAATAGACATTGAAGGGTGGGAGAGGGTCAGGAAAACGGCTGACATTTGATCATTCTAAGCTGGTCCGATCTCATCCCAGTGCTCACATGCCTTTCGCATGGTGGTTACGACAGTTCGTGAAGAATGTGGCAGCTTCAGAAATAATGAGAACAAAAAAATGCTCTGGAGCGGACCCTGTAATTGAGGGCTTTTGACTTAATACAATTGATGGATCTCGGATATGCGCTATCTTTACTTTGAGATCGTCGGAAATTAGGTTTGATATTTTGATGTTTTAATTGAATAAAATTGTTTTCCGTTAATAACCTGACAACGATACTATGCCTTATTCAGACCCTCCCAAATGGCTAGATTTAAACAGGCTACTTGAAAGCTTGAAAGGGAAATCATTACCAGAGATTACCACCATATTGTTCAATGAAGGGCGAAAAGCAGAATCATACAATTGGCCAGGTAAAGATCCAGCCAGTCAAAAGAAGGCTGATTTCGAATTTGTTACTGGTCAGCTTCTACATGCATTCAACCGAAAAGAGGTTGTTAAATTGTCTCGACACCTCGGGCTAGGCGCCTCTTACCGATCTCTCTTGGAAGATTTAGTTGCCAGAGGTGAGATGTCAGAAGGCTCACTGTTCAATTTGGATTAATTGTATTTTTGCTAATTGAGTGCTGCTTTCAACTATTTCACGGACAATCTGTACTTTTTTACTACTATCTTGATGGATAATGATGATTTAACAATCAGATCGCAAAGAATAGCGACTGTAAAAAGCATTCAAAGGCAGAAGGAAGAATTTTTAAAGACCGAATATCATATTCCAGTTTTTGAAAGCTTACATATTGCCATTAAACAATTTGAGGCAAGTTTAAGGGGTGGTGGTCTTCAGTATAAAGTTTATTATAATACTGATCCTGACGTGGTTGATGATTGGGCAAGAAGAGTTTGGGTGGGTTGCGAACACCTATCTTGTGGTGTCACATACAAAATCGGATATTATTTAAGTCAATCAGATGAAGGTAATGATCCTGATTATGGTCAATATGAACACGTTCGAAAGCACATCTTCACTTTCGATCAATTCAACTTTCTTACACAAGAAGGCACCGAAAATAATCTTGAATTGACAATCGGTGATAATCTTGAACCGTTATGGAACGGACATGATAATAAAGTAGTTTCCCAGGCAATTTTCCTATGGCTTATTGAGAATATGGAGCAACACTACGGCGTATAGAAGATTTTGATTTTTTGCCTGTATTCGCCTACCATTCAACTCAATGGAGACCTTACCTGGGCAGTCGTCTTACTTGTTTAAGACCCAAGGCTGATCCTAAATCTTACGCTACTACAAATCACATTTACAGGACATAAATCGGAAATTTAAGGACTTCGTTAGCCGAATGAGAGCGTTCCAAATAGCATTTTAGAAAGTGGTGGCCTAAATAGGCAGCACTTGTTTCAAAAACTGGATAGTTTGTCGTTGATTTATCTGACATTTTCTCACTTTCTAGAAAATTTGCGACTTTTGCTTCTTGTCCTCTATTCTCAATTTTCCAGCTGATTTTTTCGAAATTTTTCTTGAAATATTGTCGCCCATTTTCAACAAGTGTATATTCGAGCTCTGCTCCTTTGCGGAGCGCAGATGAATTTTGGTTATAAATAAACGATTCACCACCGGGATTTGTAGCCTTACAAATAATTCGTAAATTTTTTTCGTCAACTATCAAATTCGTGCTTGAAGGGCTTGTTGAAATAAAATCATAAGACAATAGATATCTTCTCCAATTAAAAATATATTTCCGGTACCTTGTGCCATTGTAATCAAATATATATTCGTCTTTGACTAGCTCATTGTTGGAGTCCAAGAAGGTGACTCCTTTCCAGTATTCGTCTGGCAAG
The DNA here is from genome assembly GCA_015206945.1 of Nostocales cyanobacterium LEGE 12452. Classification (GTDB taxonomy): domain Bacteria; phylum Cyanobacteriota; class Cyanobacteriia; order Cyanobacteriales; family Nostocaceae; genus Nostoc. The sequence continues at coordinate 12,389 of JADEXV010000222.1, forward strand.
TCAAGCGCATCCTTCACGTTTTTTCCAATCCTGATTTCATTGATTGCTGCCTGTGCTTGAAGCTTTGCAGCTAAGTCAGTGTGAAGGCTAGTTGTCGTAAGTTCTGAACATCCCGGAATGCCGTAGTTGGACCATAGTACATCTTCGCTTTTTCCATAATCGATGCCAACTCTAATTTTTATTGGATCCAGGCCGTTTTGAACAAATGCCTCACTTAAATCAACGCTGATGAATTGACAGAGCACAGACGATGCATTTAGTGCATTGATTATTGCATCGTTAGGGTGTAAAGTTTTACCTACAAATTGTACAAAAATGGCATCCCCTTGAAGTCTGTGAATGTGCCCTCCGAAAAAGTTAGCGACGTGGATACAAAGGGTTAGAACAGTATCCTTTATTCTCCTCACGTCAAGTAGTGGATATTTAGTGGCTAGGCGAGTAGACCCTTTAATGTCGACGAACATTGACACGCAGTAATGATGACAGGCTTCGTTGTGTTTCAAATGAGAAAAGTCTGGGTGTTCTCCGATGCTAATCTTTGTAAATGTTGAATTATTCTTGCCGAAGAGTCTTTCCATCTTTTGTCTGTCAAAAGATAGTAAAGTCTGAGCGCCATCCCCCAATTGGTATATAGGTATACCGTCGCTATTATTGAGCGAGCGACTTTCAGCCAAATTTCTAGTGCCGCTTCTCAACGAAATGTCGGCGCTCTTTTGTTGCGGGCTCCTAGTTAAGATTTGATTGATTTCGTCTACGTAGGTGGGGAAAAGATTCATGATTAGCTTTATTTGGTTGTGTATAAGTAAATGGTGTATAGTAGTATCAG
>JADEXV010000008.1 GCA_015206945.1 Nostocales cyanobacterium LEGE 12452
GGGGTAGAAAAGATCGCTCCATTGGAATTGGAGAAACTGGTTCTGTCAGGGTAAACGTACCTGCTTCGATCCACTTTTTCAACTCTAGGGCGACTTGCCTAGAAAAAAACAAACTCGCTAAGGGGGCAGAGCGTACTGCTTTGCCCTCTATAGTTATCCGCCCAGATTTGAGTTGGGCGTAACTCACCAAACCAAAGGTGGGACGGACGCGCCGGGGAATAGAAAAATCTACTATTGGGGCTACTAAGTCTTGATCTTGGACGGCACAGTGTTCAATTACTTGTTCATTTAATACAGGTAGTGGTACACCAACCCCTAACATTAATGAGGGGCCATAACTTTTGAAATAACACCCCCGCACCCAATGAGCATCCATTTGCTTGGCATCACCAATTAAAGCTAAAGTGGCAGAAGGCCCAATCGGTGTACGATTAGCTAAACGCTTTTGTAAGGGGAAGTGCTGAGTGCCTTCCCAAGCAACATAACCAATACCGCCGCCTAAAAAAATTCGAGTACCTATACCAACGAGTTGCAAATCGGGGTCGTTGAGTAAGGGGGAAATCGCACCAGGATTAGAATAAACAGCATTCCCCAAACGCGGTTGTAAAGGGCCGAGATAGGTGAAGAGGGGGCGATCGCCACCATTTACACCAACAATAAAATTTTGATAAAGATTGCGCGGATTAAATAAATAAAACTGATTAATTGTCTCACTGGTAATTGTAGTTTCAAAATTTGCTCTGGGGTAACAATCTGTTACTTGTCCTTGGGCTTTCACGTGTATAGATTTACCAGCGATCAAATCTTCGATTACATGACCGCCACCACGTTCTCGCACTTCTTCCCCATCCGTTGTCTCTACAGCGCAACTCGCACCTAAATATAAATCTACTGCCCCAAAACCAGAGTATGTCGGCACGCCATCTAACCAACAACGGCGAATTTTTATTGGGGGATCAGTATGTCCCAGATTGATAATTGCACCACTTGATTCCATCGGCTCAAAAGTACCAGTGGTAACTACATCAACTTCTTTAGCAGCTTTAGTAACACCGATTTCTACAACTCGTGCTTTTAATTCTTCAGTTGTCAACACCACCGCACGTTGGCGCTTAATTTTCTCGTTAATTTCTGCAATTGTTCGCATCTTATCAGTGCTTACGCTTCCTGCTGAATGGTGAATGGGGAGAAACGCGATTAATCGCGTCTATAACTAGGGAGTAGGAAAAAGAAATTTTCATTGCTCCTTGTGAATGTAGATGCTCTAGGCTTTTGGATAATTTCATCTCAAAATAGTTATTACCAATCTCTGCGCAACAGCTTAACACCCCGAATAAGGATAAAATTCCAAAAAACAATTCAAGTATTGCAAAATTAAAATGATATATTTTTTGCGGTAAACAAGCTGCCTGTATCGAAAATACTTTTTATTCTACGTAAAATTACTATAAACAAAGTCTTGCGTTATCAATTAAATGTATGTATGGTTACGATTATATGGATTTACTGGACTTAAATAATTTTACGTCAACCGAAAGAAACATTTCACCCAATAACGAATTGAGTAAGAGGCAATGACTACTTCTGAATTAGCTAATCTTGAGCAAAGAAACCAAAATAAGATTTCCGATAGGATTGAAAATTTCTCCTCTTCATCAGATGAAAAAAAGTTGTTTAACCTGAAGGTAATAGAGTATTTACTACTTGCAGCTTTTGTCTCTGCTGGACTCTTTATTATTTTTCTTTCAGACGATAAAACAGTTGTAATTTCTGGAGCGGTATCTCTAACTTTTTTGTTTTTTTTGTTGCTCATCAATGGACAAGTATATCAGAACTATAAGCAGTCCGCTTATAAATCTGAACTCACCAAAAAAGCTGAACTCTATAGTTATTTATTGACCAATCCTAATTCTTGGAATAAAGATACACTGACTCTGACAAGAGGGAAGGCTTTACAATACAGTCAAGACTTAATTGACGATTATAAAAAAATTAGGGGTTTATCAAGGAACCTTTACTATAGTTTGCAAATTGCGACCGTGATTTTATCAGGAGTCACACCGATTTTAGTTCTGGTAGACAAATTAGAAGCAGGACAAGCTTGGCTGAAGTGGCTCCCTGTGCTTTGCCCAGCTATTGCTTCTATAGTTGCTAGTATAGTTACCTCTTTTCCTTTTCAGAAGAATTCGCTTGCTGCTAATACAGCCGTTGAATTATTAGAAGCAGAACAAGAGAAATTTATATTGGGCGTGACTCCGCCTTATCGTTGTTATGATGTATCTGACGAAACCCAACAGCAACAAAAGGCAAGTCAAGCATTAGAATATTTTATTGTTCAAGTGAACAATATTCATCTCAACCAGTTGCAACAAACTAGTGAGACGCAATCAGAGAAGACAGAATCAGCTTCATCTAATGAGTCAAACAAAGCAGAAGCAGAGGTAAAGAGCTAGAACAAATAATAGCTAATTAGCGAATTGTGTCCATGCTCATGGCTATTCTTTCAAAGAGGATTTATTCAGACTGACTCAAAAGCATGAGATTCCCAACTTTTTTAAAAAGTCGGGAATCTTATTGTTTTTTCACTCCGACACTCATTATCGCAATTGCTTCAAAATTTGCAAGGCTTGATATAACTCGATTTATTGAGTTTTTTAACTTTCCAGTTATTATTCCATGTTTGGTTAAGGTAAGAGACGTGATGAATCTCCGTCCCTACAATAATTATTATTCTTTCGTCTTGACGGCGATTTATAGCATCTTTTTGATCTAAAATTTTCATCAAAAACCTTAACCAAATCGTATTGCCGCATTGAAAGTCGAGTGACTAATCTTATTTTTTCAAGATATCATCACCAATCGAGGGATTCTCATTTATATCTGGATTTTCTGCCGTCCAATTATCATCTGTTCCAGGAGATTCAGAAACTATCACAAATTCAGTCTCTTTTTTATGATTATTTCCCCATTCATCTAAAACATCTTTAATTAATACCTCTTGTAACCAAATCTTAGCAACAACAGTTAAAGGTAGCGCTAGGAATAATCCTAAAAAGCCAAAGAAAGTTACGAAAAATAGCTGGGCTATTAAGGTGATAGCGGGTAGCAATGAGACTTGATGCGCCATGACAACAGGCGTAATAAAATTACTCTCAATCTGTTGAATAATAAAGTAGAGAATCAAGACAGCGATCGCTTTCCAAGGTTCATCCAAAAAAGCGATCGCCATTGCTGGGATTACACTCATTGTTGGCCCCAAATTGGGAATCAAGTTAAAAAATCCCGCTAAAACCGATAAAGCAAGTGCTGCCTTGACATGCAAAATTGATAAGCCAATCAGACTCATCACCCCCACTACAAAGATGGCAATGAAAGCGCCTGTAATCCATCCCTCCAAAGAGACTTCACATTTATCTAAAATTCCATCTACCCGCCGCCGATAAAATGAGGGGAAAAGCCGCACAAATACTTTGCGGTAAGCCACGGGGTCGGCTAAGATCATTCCTGTTAAAACCAACACTAGCAAAATCTTGAGGACAACTTCCAAAGAGCCAGATACAAAGGCGAAGGAGTTTCCCAGTAAGCGATTGGCGAAGGGCTGTACTTGTTGGATCAGACTATTAATATCTGGGATGTAAGGAACTAACTGGTCAGGAATACGAGTTCTCAGGGCATCAAGCCAACTATTAAAGCGTCCAAACCCTCTAGGAACTTGATAGGTTAATTCTTGAAACTGCTGGGCAAATGGCGGCACAATAAGCCAGAAAAAACCCACGACACCTGCAAAAAAGATAGCTACTGCTAAGAGGACAGCGAATCCACGCCTCATCCCAAATCTTTGAAAGCGTTTAGCTAGGCGATTTAAGGTGGTGGCTAACACAACTGCGGCAAACATCAGCAAAAGCACTTCCCGAATTTGCCACAAGATGTATAAACAAAGAAGTATGGCGATTAAGCCGATCCATTGACCCAGGTTCACAGGCTAACTCCCAACGGTTGGCAAGATGCAATTTTCTTGTAATTCAGCTAGGTTAGCTGATTTTAGGAACTTATGCGTAGATAGTTTGAGTTAATTTTGTTTTTGTGCTTGAAATCGCCACAGTAGAGCGATCGCTATGATCGCAATCGGCAACAATACTATAATCAGGGCATTGGTTGCTGTCGCCGGAATTGGTAGACTTGGCCCTGCATACTTAATCAATACTGATAACAAAGCCGAGAGTAAAAGCAGTTTTATAATTAATCCTAGTTGATTTTCCATAAAAGTACGGTAATAGAGATTTTTGTGGTACATACAAATTTGCGCTGTACCGTGTAGTTTCTAGAATAAACCCACAGATACAATCCTTGTAGTTTTCACAAAAATATAATAAGGATGTGAGGCGCGATCGCTATTACACTTTGTTAGTGCTGCCTGAACCTCAGACAGCACATTATACACTATTAAAGCTTTACAGAAAGTAACCAAAGCAGCCTTTGAGTAATTTAAACTAAGCACAAAGAAATGCAGAGTTTTATTAAACTTTATTTGCTCCGAGCTGGCTCAATTCTATATTTAGCTTTAATCAATTCAGGCAATTCTATCAAAAGCTTTTTCACTCTAGATTGAATATATTTAGGATTTTTAGGTACACGTTTAGCTATATACCTTAATAAAGCAATCTGATAGCCAAACTTATATTGAATTGCGGAAAATATATTAGACTTGACCTTGTTGCCTGAACCATTGTCTAGGTTTTTTAACTTTGATACTTCACGACGATATACGGGATGTTCTCCCCAAACACAGGCAAAATGTACAAGAGCAGGAGATACCATCTGATTGTATTTTTGAAAAGTAGATTTACCTGTAATCGCATCTATATCAAAAGAACCACGAAGACCGATAGGTGTTCGCATCATCTGACCATTATCTTCAAACATACTTTGATTGTGTAGCATCATAGCTAGACCAAAAATACGTTCATCATTAGGCCCATCACCACGGAATTCACTAATACCTAGCTTTTTCCAATCTCTTGAAAATTCTAGTGCTGTTTCAAAAAATGCCTTAGTAGTATCGTTTTTTTCAAAATAATAGAGACCTCCATTAAATCTAGGTAACTTTGTCAGATTAAATCGCTTGAGTGTGTCATCTACATCAATGAATTTATCTTTATCACCTGCTTGAAGATATTCATTACCTGCCACACTAAAACTTCTGCCTTTAAAATCATCAAAAATAAAGTTAATATCCCTTACTGCTATGCAATCACTATCAATACAAAGTGTATATTCAAATGGGGAATAATCATAAACATGAAGTTTTTGTTTGACGTTAGAACCATATTCCTGTTTAAGATTTATAACGCAATCATAAAGTTTTAGTAAATCTTTATCGTTTTCATGATCAGTAACAATAGCACGCGGAATATTTGGTGAATGAAGACGTAGAGAACGTGCTAATGACTTTGCCATATCAAGATAATAAGAAGCTCCGTAAGCATATGTGATAATACCACGTTGTGAAATAAACATTATTTATTATTAGTTAATAGTAACCAAGCTTTAGTTGTCTAGCTGCATTCTACCTTACACGCCAAAGGATGAATATCTACTAATATCAACCAAGCTTAAATTTTATATAAAGTGCCCGTAAAGTCAATCTGTTGAAACCTACCTGTCTATAACTTTGAAGCTTTTTTTAGAAGTATAGGCAGGTTAAAACAAAAAGCGAACTTTACAGCAAGAAACAGCACAGATATCGAATTTTATATTCATCCAAGCCTAAAATTAAATGTAGAAAATAGATTTCCATTACATCTATTAACTTGATACTAGGGGCTTGCAAAAAATAAATTATCTCCAATTATTTGTATACAGCAGTTTTCTTTAGCATGAAGCACAAATTCACTGGTTTTGAGGCAGGAGGGAGAAGAATAATTTGATTTGTAAATCCTTGGTTTTGTACCTCATTTAGTTGCAAAGCGCTGTATTTTTAGGGGCGCAAGGCCTTGCGCCCCTACTATGGTTTTTTAACTGGAAGCCCTTTAAAATCAGTGCGAGAACCTAGTACAGGTTGGTGGTAATAAACAGGCCATATTGTTGGGGGAAGAAATAATCAGGTTAAAACCCATCCATTCTGGGGTGCGAGATCAACTTCAACAGCTGATCAACAAACACAAAACGCCGCAACTCCTAGTGCTACGAGCCAAAGTAATTCTCATGGCATCAAAGGTCAAAATCATCGTGAAGTCGCCCTAAATTTAGACATCAAGAACCAAAGTACGTTCTTTGACGATCGCAATGCAACGCTAAACTTTCCACAGCTTGGAGTATTGGTATAACTTTGATTTTGACTTCGGGGATTGAGATGGTAGTGAGTAAACATTTCATTAATTTGGAATGGTGAGGCAGTCTGGTCTTCTCCCAAAGGGAGAGGCTAGCGCCAAGGGGGTTCTCCCCATGAGGAACTGCCGTTAGCGCAGCGTTAGCGAGCCTGCGAGCGTCACCCGTTAGCGAGTCTTCTCCCAAGGGGAGACGCCAAGGGGAGACGCCAAGGGCGAACGAGCGTCAGGGGTGGTTTATTTCCACCGTGCTGTACTAGTTGATTGTTCACCTATTAAGAGATACTAAAAGCAGGTACATAGGCAAGAAAAGATGGAATCCCTAACCTCTCGTATGCAGGTGGTACAATCACCAATTATTCCTGTGGTTGGGGAACTGATTAAAAACTCTCCTGGAACCATCTCTCTAGGACAAGGTGTTGTTTTTTACAACCCACCACATGAAGCCATAGAATTTTTAGCTAAATTCTTAGCCGAACCCACCAATAATTTATACAAATCAGTTGAGGGAATTCCCCCTTTACTGACAGCACTTGCTGGAAAATTGCAAGCCTTCAACGGGATTGAAATCAACGAGGAAAACTGCATCGTTGTGACAGCAGGGAGCAATATGGGATTTATGAATGCCATCCTTGCTATCACTAATCCAGGTGACGAAATTATTCTGAATACACCCTACTATTTCAACCACGAAATGGCGATCGCAATGGCTGGGTGTCGTGCAGTCTTAGTGGCGACAGATGAAAATTACCAACTACGAAAAGAAGCGATCGCTCAAGCAATTACTCCTAAAACACGCGCTGTAGTGACGATTTCACCAAATAATCCCACTGGAGTTGTCTATTCTGAAGCCGCATTGCGCCAAGTAAATCAAATTTGTGCTACTCACAGTATTTACCACATCAGCGATGAAGCTTATGAATACTTTACATATAACTGTGTAAAACACGTTTCACCTGGCTCATTTCGTAATAGCAGCGAGTACACCATTTCTCTATATAGTTTTTCTAAAGCATACGGTTTTGCCAGTTGGCGCATTGGCTATATGGTGATTCCCCAACACTTACTTGTTGCCGTTAAAAAAGTCCAGGATACAATTTTGATTTGTCCGCCAGTCATTTCTCAATATGCAGCGTTAGGGGCATTGCAGGCAAAAGAGGATTATTTGAATAGTCATATAGGAGCGATTGCTCAGGTACGCCAACTAGTATTAAACTCTCTTAATCGTCTACAAGGCTTATGTAGCGTTATCCCTGCCAATGGCGCTTTCTATTTTTTCCTCAAAGTTCATACCCAGATGGATACTTTTGAGCTAGTCAAACAACTGATCCAGGAACATAAAGTAGCAGTTATTCCAGGTACAACCTTTGGCATAGATAACGGATGCTATCTACGCGTTGCCTATGGGGCGCTACAAAAAGAGACAGCAAAAGAAGGTATAGAAAGATTAGTACAAGGTTTGGAAACTATAGTTAGGAGTTAAAAGTCATTCAATTCCTGCCTCCTTCAAAAAGGCGTTAAGCTGTGTTAGCCTACCTAATCCGCAATTCCAAATATAAAATTCAACAGATGCCAATTATTCATAAGTTAATTGAAATTGAAACTGAGCCAAAAATTCATATTCATCATATCACCCCACAAATTCAAGATTTTATTGCCTCAACATCCATTAAAAATGGACAAGTTTTAATATTTTCTCAACACACTACAACAGCGTTATCTATCAACGAAAATGAAGTCAGATTATTAGAAGATATAAAAGTATTCTTGCAAAAAATAGCACCGGAATCAGACAGCTATTTGCATAATGACTTGCATTTAAGAGATGTCCCAGAAGATGAACCGATTAATGCTCACTCTCATTTAATGGCAATGATGCTGACCACTAGTGAGATAATTCCCATTGTGGATGGTAAATTAGCTTTGGGAACCTGGCAATCTGTGTTGTTTTTTGAGTTGGATGGCCCACGTAAAAGAACGGTATTTGTACAAATTTCTGGCGAATAATGCAATTTCAAACCTGCCATCCTCCCACAACAAGCTAAATCTGAGAGAATTACGAACACGACTAATAAGTAGAGCAATTGAATTTACCTACAGCAATTAAAAACCTGAAAGAATGTTTTCCAGCATCACCTTCCTTTCCACAAACCAGGACTTTCGTTGTGTCAAAGGCAGAGGCCATTAGTTATGAAAAATAACGATAATTTTGTATTACGTAATACTTGGTACTATGCTCTGCCTAGCAATCAAATCAAGCCAGGTATGATGATCAGCCGCATTTTCTTAGGAGAACCTGTGCTGTTAGTTCGCAGCCAGGATGGCAAAGTGTCTGCGATGACGGACATTTGTCCCCATCGTGGTGTGCCTTTGAGTTGTGGGAGATTCAATGGGCAGGAAGTTGAATGCTGTTATCACGGTTGGCGCTTTAACTCCGCTGGGCGGTGTACTGCAATACCTTCTCTTGTGGAGGAACAGCAGATGGATTTGAGTCGCTTCGACGTAAAGTCTTATGCAATCCGAGAAGCCCAAGGGAATATCTGGATATATATAGCTGATCCCGATAACCCTCAACCTGCATCTGATATGGAAATTCCAGTAATTCCAGGGTTTGACGATCGCTCTCACCAGTTCGTAGAGGTGGTAAAATTCCCTTGTTTTATCGACCATGCAGTGGTAGGCCTGATGGACCCGGCACATTCACCTTATGTTCATCGTGCTTGGTGGTGGCGAAATGAGCAATTGCACGAGGAAGTAAAGCAATTTGATGCTTCGCCCTACGGCTTTACGATGCGACGACACCGATTACCAGCGAATGGGGGTCGATTATACTGGCTGATTGGCGGTGGTGTCCCAGAAACGGAGATTTCCTTTCGTTTACCTGGAGTCAGAATCGAAGAAACCACCATTGGTAATAATAGAGTCGTTAATTTGACGGCAGTTACACCAATTTCAGACACAGAAACGGAAGTAACTTTTGCTCTTTACTGGACCCTTCCTTGGGTGGGATTTTTCAAGCCACTATTACACGTGCTGGCGCGGACTTTCATTGGCCAAGACCGAACGGTTGTGGAAAAACAACAGATTGGTTTGAAATATAATCCTGTGCTGCGGCTGATTAAAGACTCAGATATGCAGGCACAGTGGTATTACCAGTTAAAGCGGGAGTATGCTCGATCTGTTTCTGAAGGACGAGAATTTGTCAATCCTGTCAAGGGTCAAATACTCCGCTGGCGTGCTTAAATTACTCCAAAGTAAATTCCGCAAATTCTCTTTGTCCAAATAGCATATTTCGGTCTACGGCTGACAATATTTTATTATTGGCACGTTGGCTATTTAAAGAGCGAACAACTAACTGCGCGACATCTGCACGATTGATGCTACCAATAATGTGCGGATCTTCAGTCAAAACGCCATTACCCGTTGCTGGTTCTGACTTTAGTCCACCAGGACGGATGATTGTATAGGTAAGTCCACTGGCAATTAAGTGTTGTTCGGCTTTGTCTTTCTCAGCTAAAACTTTTCCCAATGTTTCTAAAACTTGAGGTGAGAGAGCAACAACACTATTGCCAGCACCGATGGAAGATACAAGAATAAACTTTTGTACCCCAGCTTTAACTGCTGCATCAATCAGATTTCTATTACCGGGGTAATCTGCTCTTTCTCCCTCTGTCGGTAAACCGCCAATTGTACTGATAACGGTGTGAATAGGTTCATCTGTCAGCATTGCGCGTTCGACATCGCCAATATTCAAGGCATCTCCCATAACTACCTCAATACCGATTCCTCCTAGTTCACTAGCAACTGCTGCTTTTCTCAGGAGTGCTTTGACTTTTAGCTGTTGTGCTGTCAGATATTGAGCAATTTCTCGACCAACACCGCGACTTGCTCCAGCCAAAAAAATATAAGATGCACTTGTCATAATAAATTTAACTATTTACGCTCAAAGGATTTTATCAGAGGATTGGCAGTATTTAATAATTGCTCAAGCGACTGAGATGCTTCTGGTTGATGGCGAACATGAGTGTCAATAAACAAATTAATGATTTCACCCATCAGCAAACGGAAGCTTTCTTGGGGTTGGGTGGCGGGAAAGTCTAACAAGGGTGTCTTTAAGGTGGAGTCTGGCTGATTTATCGAAAAGTGATTTGCCCCTTCCAAAAGTAATAGATAGCTATCATTTCGTCCGCCAGTAATTGCTTCTTGGAATGTACGGATGACTGGGGTGGTAGCATTTCCAGGACTTACACCATAGCGATCGCAGCTGTTCGCAATTATTCCATCGCAGGTTCCTCCCATCAGTAGAAGTGGTAGGGAGTCTGGTAAGGGTAAGATAGTACCTGCCTCGTACCCTAGTGATAACGTTGCTATAGTGTGTAAACCATAGCCAAAAGATGCTGCAATTTGAGGGAAAAAATCAGGATCGGCATTTTCGATTGCTACTCTACCACCTGCGGAGTGTCCACCTAAAATTATTCGTTGTAGATCGAGCATTCCAGCTAAAATACCCTCAGACTGTAACTGTTCCACTTTCGCTAGCAATGCAGGCAAAGCCGAAGCAGTCGGAAGAGTACGATAAATTGTTGGTTTCCTCTTTTCAACATCAATCCCTGGAGTCAGACTAATAATTCCTGGCGTAACTTCTGCAATCCAGTTAAAGAGAATCACCACTAGTCCATGTTCAGCGAGTTTAACCGCCAACCACTGATATTGTTGAGCATCACAGTTAAAGCCGTTGAAGAAAATTACTACTGGAAAAGGTGCCTTTTCTAAATCAACTGGCAAAATTTCTCTATTTATTTCTACCTGACTCGGCATCTGTGCTGGATAGAAAATTTTCAGGTGAATGGTATCGTAAGGAGACTGAAAACCCTCAATTTTAGCAGCTTGGAAAAAATGATCAATTGTCATTTGGTTTTTCCTAATATCATTTTCCGAAAATTCATCTATTGCCCAGGTACAACTACTCCCAGCAATCCTAATCTAGCGATCGCCAATAACTGAGTAACCATAATTACAAAAATAATATCAGGATAGCAATTATACTTAACCCCATTGTAGGAAGTAATTTAGTCAACATTTGTGTAAATGTAGCAAATAACTTTTCTTTGGATAAACATTATGGCTAAAAAATCCCAACCCAATCTAGAACAATACCAAGATGTCAGATTATCTGCTACCACAAGAATTTGGGTAATTACAGTAGCCATTCTAGGAGTTTGCGTCCCACTGTCAGCCGTTACTAGAAGCGGTGCTATTCTTCCTTTAGTTGCAATTGGTGGCGCAGCTGTTGGTACAGTCGCTGTTTGGCGTTCTGATGAGCAAAAATCCAAAACTAACTATTTGCAACAGCAGCAAATAGAACTGCTAGAGCGGAGATTAGCGAATTTAGAAACAATTGTTAGCAGTGAGGACTTGAACTTGCAAATGAAGATTAAACAGATCGAAGCAAGGGATACTTTTGGCGACTCTTCCGATCTAAGTACTACACCCAGACAACCAAAACGCAAAGGTTAAAATTAGCCAATCGTCACCATTTATTTCGATTTCAGATGATATTTCCGAGAATTATCGTTACTAGGTTATTTTTATGTAGCTATTTGCTGACTTAAGCTTACTGTAATCTTTAAAATCTGTCTCAAATTCAACTTTCCTTTACAGCCAGAAGTGTTTCTAGGGAAACAGTATCTCATTCTCTATCTCCGTTAGAATTGACTGATATCATCTAATTCTATATACTTCAATTGTATAAGTTCATGAAATGTCTAAGTGCTATCCATCTATCTCTTTCCCGGAAACATTTGTCAATGACTGTGTTTTATTAGACTGTTAATATTACTGAATTTTTAATTAACTAAGGTTATAAACTTGAGCAATTGCATTTGTATAGCTTACCGTAGGTATGCAATAGTTTGCCGCAGGAATGCAGATGGATTGGATTAGCTTACTCAAAGCTCAACAAATTGACTTCCTTCAACGTGTGAAAAAACCTAAAACTTATGACTTATCTTTACTGGAAAGTCAAGTTAAAGGTTGTCACACTGAAGTTATAGCCTTTTGGGGCGAGCCATTGGCTAGACTCCAAGAACTTTCTCGCCAACAAGCAGAAGTTCTCGCCAAAAATCCGCCGCCCACGCCGCCGGAATATCCTGAGCCGCCTGACTGGACGATACCTTTTCCTAAATACTTCCAACAACAAGCCCAAGATTATCTTTTACGGGAACATATTGTTGACAGGGTAATAACTGAACGCTTGGGCAAGTTAGTAAAAAAGGTGTCACAAGATACTTTGCAAAACATGATTTTAGATGATGAGGGAAATTTGTGTGGCGAAAGTAAATTTCCTTATATAGTTAAAGATCATCCTCACTTAAGCGTTCAAGTTTATGTCGCTGATGGAGAAAGTTTTAATGGTATTAAGAAAGACAAAATTAGGTGGTCGATTAGTCAAGAAGATTTAAAAAATCACCAAGTATTAATTTTTCTCTGTTTATTGTATCCATCTACAGGTAATTTAGGTTACGAGAAGCAAAGCATAATAACAGGCTTTTTACCTACCAATCAGCTTGAATTGACTGAACCAAAACTGTATGTAACTCCAAGTAATTTGTTATATGCAGGGGGGTTAAGTTGGTATTTAGAATCACTTATGGGTAAAAAAGACACGTCGCCAGTAATTAATGAGAGAGCGATCGCAGATACAATACAGACTCTACCATCAGAACATTGTCTCAAAGGTATAGTCGGTGATTGGGAATGCTGGCAGACTTTGCAAGGACATACCAGAGGCATTAATTGCCTAGCTTTCAGTTCTGCGTGTAATAATGGCAAAGCCTTACCTATATTGGCAAGTGGTAGTCGTGGAGAAACGAAACTCTGGGATTTAAGCAAGGGTGAATTAATAGAGACATTATCAGAGTATCCTTGGGTAATATCTGGGCTGGTGGATGAAGTGAATTCCCTAGCTTTTAGTTCAGATGGACAGACTTTAGTGAGTTGCGGTGCAGATTCGACAATTAAGCTTTGGCACGTAGGCGCTTTAGACTTGATAGATATTTTACACAAACACAATGGGGTAGTGCGGTGTGCTGCCTTCACCCCAGATGGCAGAATGTTGGCGACAGGGGGAGATGATAGAAAAATTCTCTTTTGGGATTTGATGCATCGTCAGGTTGCGATCGCACTTTCCTTAGATGATACAGCTGCTCATTCACTAGTTTTAAGTCGAGATGGCGAAACTCTAGTTACAGGTAGCTACCGCAAAATCAAAGTTTGGCGCACCTCACCCCAAACGGGAATCAAAAGTTTAAAAGATTCACAACCACTGCATACCCTCATGGGTCATTCTCACATCGTTTGTTCCTTAGCAATCAGTGCAGATGCTAAACTGCTCGTGAGTGGTAGCTGGGATCAAACGATTAAAGTTTGGCAATTGGAGACTGGTGAATTACTTCATACCCTTAAAGGGCATAGAGATAGAGTCTATGCGATCGCTTTAAGTCCTGATGGACAAATTATCGCCAGTGGTAGTGCTGATAAAACTATCAAGTTGTGGCATTTACAAACTGGGGAATTACTGGGTACATTTACAGGTCATAGTAATATAGTCACAGCATTAGCCTTCACAGCTTCCGGTGAAATGTTAGTCAGTGGAAGTTTGGATAAGACAATTAAAATTTGGCAACGCAGTTAATGGTAGTTCGCAATTAATCCTCACATTTTCTACCTAGCTTGCTTCTTTGCAGGATTACAATGATTCGCTAACGTAATTCGTGATTGTGAAATCTTTGAGAATCGTGGACAACAAACTTTGTTCAGCCTAAAGACAATAATTAATGAGCAAAAATCTAGTTTAGATTTTTGTCTAAAAAGAGAATAATTAATATTTGAATATAACAATTTAAATCAAGTGGGAAAAGTTAAATTATCAAGGGTATTGCTTTTCTATTGCAATCAGGGATGAAGTTACAAGTCACGCCTAGTACAGTGCAACGGAAACGCTTTGGCGACATCATTGGTGCTGTCACAGATGTCTCAGCCTTTCCTGTGACTAAAGAAGGTGCATTAAGTGTAGTAGGCAGTTCCGAACTCGTCCAAGGTTTGATGTCCCAAGGACCATAGATTTTAATTACCGCCCGACTGCAACCAGACACTTCCACAGTCAGCCGCTACAAATAGTCTTTTTGCAAAAGCCCAGAGGAAGTTTATCTACCTTTAACAATTGATTCAGCCCCAAATTTTGTTAATTGACATAGTACTTATATCTACTCATTTAATACTAGTATTTTCACTGCTTAGTGTGATAAGATTATACGAGCCACTACGCGAACATACTTTTTTGGAAGATTGAAAATCAATCCTTCACTTCTGCCCTATAATCTGTGCCTTGCTTTGGTAAAGGTTCTGTCCGTGATGCGGAGTTACTAATATCGTTTCTTTGTGAAGTTGTATATATTTACCCCTACTTATCTTGTTCTCCTAAGTCATTTGGGAGGCTACATGAGGGTGCTGTTATATGTATCTTCACATAGGGTTGATATAAGTCAGGAACAATATAAAACCAAAGGAATAAGAGAATGCATCTGAAAAAGCTAGTCAGCTATGGAATTTTTGTGGTGTTGCTTGTCATCGGGTTCAGTTTCACGTCAATTGCCCGTGGTTATGATTATCCACCTCCACCTCAGAAGGTTGCGATCGCTCAACAGACGAGCGATCTCATGTTCAACACCTTGTTCGCTGCACTGACGCAGGAGTTCGATGAGACGACCGTGGATAACGTCGAGCAGGGTAAGGACTCCATCTCGCTGATATTTAACGATCGAAACAAGGATATGCGGTTAGTCGGCACTGTTGACCCACTTCGGGAAAACGATCGCCCCAGCGACAACTTTGAGCGTCAGGCAAACGCGCTGGCAATGGCGGGACAGGCATACGCGTCCGTCCAGCGCGTGAACAATAAATGGTACTATCGACGCTCAATCCCCCTCAGCAACTTCAGGGCAGAGTGTGCGCTTTGCCACATCAATTTCAAGCCCGGCCCCACGCCAGACCAAGTAGGCGCGCTCATGCTTAGAGTGCCAATCAAGTAGTAGGTGACTTCCAAAAAATAAAATAATTATTGTAAAAAGTAGGAGTCAGCGCTGCCATCGGCAGCACTGACTCCTTATTTTGTAGTAAATTCAACTATGTCAGGTTAGAGTTTTTAGTCAATCGAAATCTGCTGAGGACCAGTGGCTTTGCCGTTATGTGCATCCGTTGTGGTGCTGCTGGTATAACTATTTGAGCGGATCTGTTTATCTAGCCAGCTTTTAACTGGATCGTCTGCAAGATTGAGTCGAAGCACACCAGAGAAAAACCCACCTACAAATGAGACTGGATGCTGAGTAAATTCTCTGAATATAGGTGACAATTCATTAATGAACATAAAAAGACTCCTGGCACTGCCGTAAAAAATTATTACTTCTTAATTGATCGTAACGTGTTACGGCATTGGGTATGGGGCATTGGTATTGATTATTCTCCTCTCCTTTACAGTCGCTAGCCCCTAGTCCCCAATACCAAGTCATTCTGCCTTATGAGCTTGGTTGCTGATCGGGAAACATACATTTATCAGAATCACAACCACTAGGGCCAGCCTCTGTCATTTCGCCTAAATCGTAGCGGCTTAGTACTGCACAAAAATCATCTGTTTTGCGCCGTGCTTTCACTTCTTGAGTCAAGCGATTGTAAGTTGATTTATTTATTGGTTCAAATGGCAAACGTGGGAATGATTGCAAATCGTCAAAACGAGCTAAAAGAGCGGCTGAAATATATCCCTCATCTTTCTGGATGGTTTCGTAAATGCGCTGTCCCAAAGGCTCGATTTCATCAGAGCGAAGTTCCAAAGTAGCTGATGTGTTGTGAGTCACGTACCAACGTTGAACCTGGAGGACAAAATCAAATTGGGCTAAGACTGAAAACTTAGAAACATCAATTTCATCAGCCCCTGGTAAATCAGCCCAAGTTACAGAAACAGGGATTTCCACTAGCCATTCACTCACCCGTGGATCGAAGGGATCGTTAAGCAAATTACCTTGTTCATCTTTGTCTGATTGAGAAGGAATAACATTGTAGCCATAGTCAATACAAGCTAAGGCTACTGGGTCATTTTTACCGAAGGTGATTCGACGAATAAATCTTTGAGCTTTGGGGGGATGCCACCCTGAACTAGCATTAGTTAATAAAGCCTTAGTACCACTAGGTTGGACTGTGGTGCAGCGATTTGGACGCTTGAGATTGTGGCGATCGCAATAATCCCAAACTACACGATGTACAATATCTCTCCAAGAACTGAGGTATTTTTCTTCCTCACGCTTGAAAGCTAATCCTTGGGGAGTTGCAGGCCTTCCTGCTTCCCACCAGCGCAGCCAATCAACACCAAAAGCATGGACAAAGAAATCAAATAAACCTGTAAAAGAAACTCCCACAATTGGGTCTAATTCACGGCTGTATTGATAGCGTGGTTCTAGGAATTTGTGATTTAAAAGTGCCGCTACAGATAACGCCCCAGCAGTGAAAGCTTCTTCTTGTTCTTTGTAGTTACGTGGGTCGATTTGATTAAGGTGAACCTCTGACAAATTGCAGTGGAAGTTACTACCGATGATTTCCAGATTTGTTACCCTAGAGGCTTTTTATCCCCTAGTTCTACTGCTTGATTATTTGCAGTAGCTCCGCGTACCTTTTGCAGATGTGACTTCAGATAATAAAAGTGTTTCGGCTCCGCTCAACACAAGTGTTTTTCACATCCGCCCCCGCACTCTTGGAGAGATTATATTCTAGACAGCAATTTCGGATGTAATCTAGTTTCACTCTCTACGCTGTACGGTGTCAAAGACTTTTTAATTCCTTTGATTACCACGGGATTAGCATCTCAGCTTTCCCCGTTTTTGCGAGGTTTTTAACGTGAGGCAAAATCACTTACCACACGGATTTAGCCCATAGCGAGCTAAACGATGTTCTAACTCATTAGCATCAAGATTTGAATAACGTTCTTTTAACCACTGTTTTGCTGTTCCTTGTTCATAAGCTTGTAAAAACTCAACTTTCAGAGCTTGTGTTGGTAGCAAATCTATGTTTGATCGCGCTACGGCTTCACCAGCCCATTGAATGGCTCCCTCGCCACTGTAATATTGTTTGCGGACAGCACCAACACATTCTTCTAAGGTGGGCTTGCGGTGAAAAACTCTAGTATGATTTGCCATCCTGAGTGCATCACGCTCTGGATCGATTCGCCAATTGCCATTTTCATCTTGCTGCCATAAGTTATCTTTGGCGGTAGCTCCTTGTTCATCGTCAGCAATAAACTGACGCATACCTGCGCTTCTTCGGATGTTCCCGGCAACAATTGTTACAGCTGCTTGATCGATTAACAGACAGCATTCAACTGAATTTAATTGTCTTCCCACAGCCTTGCTCAGGATGGAAGCACAACGCTGATAAAGTCCGGGCAATTTCACCGGATTTGCAACTCCTCCAAAGCCGTTGAGAGTTTCTCCTGCTTTTCGGACATCGCTGATATCAACTAATACTTCAACTTTTGCTGAAAATTGTTCATCAGTAGAGAGTTCTAATAAGGCTTGATATGATTCAACCCAACCTTCACGGCTATCGCCAACGTGAATAGTGACGTTATTGCCTTCTATATGAGTTTCAGTATATTCACGTCGCTGTTGGACAGGAGTGCTGCCAATTTCACCTTTTACAGTGACATTCAGTTGATTACGAATCGCAGGCAACTGGTTAATAAATTGTGGTTCTATGACGGCTCCAGTACCACAGCCCATCATTGCTAGATCCATCATTAAGCCGAAGGCACTCCAGTCTTCGAGATTAGTAGAAGTGCAATTATAAGCACCGGAAAAGTTCTTTGGCTTGGTTATCCAGTCTGTACCACCAACCCATAGCCAGCGTCCACTGGGCATAGCTTTCAAGTTGCGCTGCATCTTATCCAGCGTGGCAGCTTCTTCTTGAGTTAGCTTTCCCAATTCGACTAAGCCGAGTAGAGTGCGATCGCATACCTCATCCCATGTTTCCCTTAGTCCCGCCTTTGTCCGGCGGCTATAGGTTCTAAAAAATACGGGATTAGCAGCCGGTGCAGTTTCTGGAAACCTTGCACTCTGGCGTGTTCTTTCGAGATTCTGAACCATATATTAAGTGTCTTGCGTTCTTGTTGCGTGCGGACAGATTATGACTATACGCCAAGTAGTTTGAGTATTAAAGATTGTCAAATTGTCCACTTTACGCTAGCTCTACCCGGCACTAATTACAACAGAAATTTATGATGTATAATGTCCTCTCCCCTTGGGTAAGAGATATATACTTTGTTTTAATTAGCACATCTTAGTTGTGGGTAATATCATGTTCGCATAATTAATTAGTTATGATTCCGACAGTCATTGCACCCCTTCGAACTGAGGAGCGAGTCCAGGTGAGAGCAGGTTTATGATGCCTGCCCTAGCAGAGGTTAGGTTATTTCATTTGTTGATCAGATGGTGTGCAACTTCCTTTTATAAGTTGCAACTCAAAAGGGCTAAGTTGAACGTGCAGCGTCCCACAATTGGATAGTGCCAACACTCCTAAAGCCGAGAGGGGTATTAACAAAGCAGTCACCGAACCAATAATGGCAACATTAATAATGGGTTTTCGAAGCATATATTAAGTGTCTTGCGTTCTTGTTGCGTGCGGACAGATTATGACTATACGCCAAGTAGTTTTAGTATTAAAGATTGTCAAATTGTCCACTTTACGCCAGATATACTCTTCACTAATTACAACAGAAATTTATGATGTATAATGTCTATCACCCTTAGACGGGAGATAGAAACTGCGTTCTAATTAGTACATATTCAGCTATGAGTAAATTATTTTTATATGGTATGGACTCCCGTACATGCAAAAATACATCGCACCATCCGATCGCGCCACTTATTTGAGCGCAATCGGCGGCTATTAGTCGCTGTCTCTGGGGGGCAAGATTCTTTGTGTTTAATAAAATTACTTTTAGATTTACAATCCAAATGGGATTGGCACTTAGGTATCGCTCACTGCGATCATCGCTGGCGTCCCGACTCCCAAGCTAATGCTAACCATGTCGAAAACTTAGCAAAAACTTGGGGTATATCCTTTTATTTAGAAACAGCGAACAAACCGATAAATAGTGAAGCGGCTGCACGCGATTGGCGCTATCAAGTTTTAAGTGCGATCGCTCAAGCAAATAATTATCAATATATAGTTACAGGACACACCGCTAGCGATCGCGCCGAAACTCTCCTCTATAATTTAATTCGCGGTACTGGTGCTGATGGTTTACAAGCCTTGACTTGGCAACGCCCTCTAACTACAGGCATTGTGTTAGTGCGTCCACTTTTAGAAATTACTCGAATACAAACAGAGCAATTTTGTCAAGAATTTAAATTACCAATTTGGGAAGATTCCACCAATCAAGATTTGCAATATGCCCGCAACCGCATTCGCCAAGAATTATTACCATATTTGCGAGATAATTTCAATCCAAAAGTAGAATCAGCCCTAGCCCAAACTGCAGAACTTTTACAAGCAGAAGTGGAATATTTAGAAAAAGCTGCCCAGCAGTTGCGGGGTGCGGCATTGGGCGTGAGACATGAAGAAGATTCCCTTACTGTTCTTCCCTTACGGTTAAATCGTCGGGTATTACAGAAAGCACCACTGGCGTTGCAACGTCGGGTGATGCGTCAGGTATTGCAGCAAATACTGACTGATGCGCCCAGTTTTGAACACATTGAAAAATTAACGGCTTTAATTATAGCGCCCAACCGATCGCAAACCGATCCATTTCCTGGCGGTGCGATCGCTCAAGTAGAAGGCGACTGGATCTGTTTGAAATAGTTATACCAATTTGAAAAATGATTGCGACAGATGGGAAACTAAAACACTTATCCAATAGATGTTTCACAATCCAAAATCTAAAATCGTTCGACTGAGCGTAGCCGTTCGCGTAGCGTTCTACAAGAAAGTCTAAAATCCAAAATGGTATTAAAGTCATGAGTTAAGAATAAATTTGGCGTTGCTGAATCATGGGATGATTTCACTCAATTTGAAACGAATTATCAATGGTTTCACCTACCAATTCATCCCGCATTTATGCAACGCCAAATTTCTTTAACTTTACCATTTATACTTACTGGGGCACTGGGAAGAATCCACCAATAGATCGCCAGTTATTGTTGATACCAGACCAATCGCTAACCCCTTCTTGCCACCAGCTTGTGTAGACTCGCCCATCGTTACCAACTACAAATAAGTCGAGTATTCCTGGCCGACGAGCAACGGCACTGACACGTGCATCTACTGGGAAGAATCCACCAATAGGTCGCCAGTTATTGTTGACGCCAGACCAATCGCCAACCCCTTCTTGCCACCAGCTTGTATAGACTCGCCCATCGTTACCAACCACAAATAAGTCTAGCTGTTCAGATTTGCGAGCAACTGCGCTTACTAAGGAAAAAGAAACTGCTTTTGCTTGATCTGGAAAGCAAGAAACTCCCAAAACAGAAGCTAATACAAGAGGAGCAAATTTTCTAAAAAATTTCATCATTCCCTCCTGAAATTCTCTTTATACAAAGTTGAATTTCTTATATGTAGAGGTAATTTATCATCTATCTTTATTCTCTTAAAAAGAAAAATATATTTTTACAATATATAAATAAATATCTTTACAAAATCAACTCACAACCTATAGCAATACTAAATAATTAGTGAGGTAGAAAAATCCTAAAAAGCTTATCAATAGGGACTTTTAACCTCCATATTTTTTCACGATTTAATTTGGATTTCTATAGAATTAGAAAGACAAGTTAAAACCTTGTTTACAGCCTCTACGAGTCAGGGAGGCGTATAGATAATACCTAAAATAACATGATATCAACTGTCAGCTTGCTATCACTTTCATAAAACTTCCTTTGTCTTTATGAAAGTTCAAAAACTCGGTTTTGGATTATCAACACTTGCAAACCTGCCAGTGATTCTGATTTAAATTGTAACGATGTCATGCGTAATCGAAAATTATGACTAATGGATAGTTAGTAAGGAGAGGGATTGGCGGAGAGGTTTTAATATGATGTACTTCATGCATTTGGAAACCTCTATAACTCCTAACTCCTAACTTGCTAAGACGCTAGTAATACTGGCTGAGGCATTAAACTCTGGAGAGTATGACGCAACTGAGCGATCGCTTGGACTTGATAATCACCAGTTTCCTGGAATTGATTCAAAGATTCTGCAATTCCTTGCAGCTTTTGCCGTAATCCATCTAAAGAATCTTGAATTGGTTGTAGTGCTTCTTGATAAAGATTCACTCGACCAGATAATTCAGCAGTTGTTCTTCGTAGGGATAGCAAGTTTTCCTCGATCGCTTTCAATTCTTGGCGCTTTTCATCTAGATCGTGAGTTTGATTGTCAATCATTCCCTGATTGAGTTCAACACCAGAACGAATCTGCTCAATTTCACGTTCCAGCTTTTGGATTTCCTGTGAATATTGTTGTCGCTGGGTTTCAATTTGTAACAGAATCGGTTCTAAATTAATTTTGTTGTTACTTTCTTCTTCTTCAGTAACAGTATGTCCTTGCCGCCGTAGCAGTACAGCTTGATGTTGCTTGAGAAACTTCTGGTGCTGTAGCATATTGCGGCGTTGCCCCACCAAACTGGAATTTAGCATCTGATAAAGGTCTTTTTCATCAGTTAGTTCTAATTCCAAATTGATGTGGTCATGGTCAGATGCTTGATTTAATTTAGTTTGGAGTTCTTCTATAGCTTCTTGTTTATATTTCAGTTCTTGTTCTTGATCGTGAACAAAGCTAGCGTCGATTTCTAACTTATGCTGCAAGTCTTGCACTATCTTTTGTAGTTCTTCTAAAGGCATTTTATCCAAAGCCTCCACATCAGCTTGCTTGCCGAGAACTACGTCGCCAG
Source organism: Nostocales cyanobacterium LEGE 12452 (assembly GCA_015206945.1). Taxonomy (GTDB): domain Bacteria; phylum Cyanobacteriota; class Cyanobacteriia; order Cyanobacteriales; family Nostocaceae; genus Nostoc. The sequence goes on from JADEXV010000008.1 coordinate 22,312, forward strand.
ATGTTGCCGCTAAAGAGTGCATCTGTTGATATAACTCTTCAGCGTTTCGTAACTGCTCTTTGACAAGCCGAGCATACTCTTGCTTACTGGTAAGGTCTGCTGTATTTATTTGTAATTGGGCTGTTTGCTGAACTAGCGAATTTTGCGCTTCTTGTAATGCATTTTGGCGATCGCTAAAAGTTTGTGATAAACGCTCAACTTCTTCTTGCTGTTGGGCGATCGCACTTTTATGCTCCTCCAGTTTTTGCCAGTGCGGGGTAAGAGCCGCTTGCTGCTTTTCGACCAATTCAAAAGCTATATGCAGGTGTTCTCTAACTGTTTCCGTAGGAGTAACACGACTAGACAAGCGATCGAGTAACTCACTCATTACTCGACTTTGCTCTTCATCCAAAACCGTCCCTTGTTGAAAATCCGCTTGGCGTTCTTCCAGGCGACGCTGCTCACCCCGTAAATGCTCCCAAGCGCCTTCCAACTCTTGGCGGTTGCGCTCAATTTCTCCTTGTAATCGTTCAATTTCCTCGCGGGAGGTGTCAACTTCCTGTTTTTGCTCCTCTAGATGTTGTACCTCATCCTCCAATTGCTGCAACTGTTCTGCTCGTACCTCCATGTCCATTTCACGGCGATTCAACTCTTGCGCCTGAAATGTTAGTGACTGTTTCCACTGATCGATCTCATCTTCCTTAAGTTTAAATTTCTCCAACTGGCGGGAAAAATTCTGCAAAATGTTGACGAGTGGACGTCCTGCTTCTTGAATCCGCTGCACTTGACGATTGGGATTGAGTTCAACCAATACCAAAGCGCCATCATTTAATTTGCTTGCGTCCTCAGCGGCAATCACCTCTTCCGACACAGTACTCCAATTCTGGTCAGTTCGCTGACAAGCCAGCAGTTTCAGTTCGGTTTTGCCACCGCCACTGAGTAAACCACCTTTCTGTTTTTGTACTTCTGCTAAATACAGCACACCGTTAGTCCTTTATTGATGCACTTAAACTTCGTGTTTTGAGATATACCTTAAATAATTCTGTTAACTTGTCTCACTGAACCAAGGTTTAGAAGAACAAGACAGACAAAACTATAGACGCAAGATGTTACGTCTTGATACTTATAGAAGCGATCTGGTCGCGCCTTTATATTTTGTACTGATGACAGTGGTGATGACTTCCGTGTTAACACTAGCTTTGTCAAAGTGTATTACGAAAGATAAAGGTTTATAGCTTAATGTATTCCCTATGACAATCAGAATAGAGTAAAAATCTTTTCAATACTCCATAATCAATACTTAAAGAATAAGTCATAATTCACGATTCAGAATTCAGCAATACTTAAGGAGTACTTTTTAGCTAAATGCAGGGAAATTTAAATGAAATTGATATTTGCAGTATCCTGCAATTGATTGAATTAGGACAGCGAACTGGGCAACTATGGGTGGAAGCTTATAGCTCTCACCATAACAACAAACTGGGTGGAGATGGAGCAAACATTTATCGCCCTAAACAACAGTCTTGGTTCGTTTTTTTCCTTAATGGCCAAATTATCTATTGCCAAGAAGGCGAGAGTAGTTTATCCAGAATTAGCGATTATTTACGTCATTATCGAGTTGAAATGCGACTCACCGACAAACAAATTGCCACCTTACCACCAACCGATGCGCCAGAGTATGCCTATCTTTGGGCACTCTTAGAGCGGAATATCATCAACCCAAAAATAGCTGGTAGTATCATTTACGGTTTAGTGCATGAAACTCTATTTGACCTACTGAGTTTACACCAAGGTAACTTCATTTTCCATCAGAGTGTGGCACTTGCTCCGCAATTAAACACTTATGAGATTGCTCCATTGGTGACAAAAATTACCAAGCAACTGCAACAATGGAAGCAACTCTATCCACACATTCAATCTCCAGAGCAATTGCCAGTGCTATCTGACAAAGTTCAGCTACAATCCTCTTTACCAGAAGCAACCGTGAATAAGCTACAACATTGGGCTGATGGTAAAACATCCTTGCGACAACTAGCTCGCCATCTCAACCGAGATATTTTGACAGTCGCTAAGGCAATATACCCTTATGTGCAACAAAGTTGGCTACAACTAGTATACTCAGAGACTAATCACCCAGATACACACACGGATAGCTGGGAATTGAAAGAAAAACCGATGAGGCGGATAGTATGTATTGACGATGCGATCGCCATCGGTGAGACTATAAATTCCATCTTACAACCACAAGGTTATGAAGCGATCGCTCTTACCAATCCCTTAGAGGCACTGAGTCTGGTTTTTCAACTCAAACCGGATTTAATTTTATGCGACATTGCCATGTCGGAATTGGAAGGATACGAGGTTTGTGCCATGCTGCGACATTCAACAGCATTTCGGCTCACACCGATTATCATGCTGACTGGGAAAGATGGGTTTATGGATAGAGTCAAAGCTAGGATGGTCGGGGCAACAGATTATTTGACAAAACCGTTTACAGACACTGAGTTACTCATGCTCGTAGAGAAATATATCAACAATCAATGAAAATTGGGCATGGGGCATTGATTATTCCTCCCTCATCTTCTTCGTCTCCGTCGTCTATGGGGCATATAAAGAGATCGAAGATTTGTTGATCTACTAAAAGATGAGTTAAAAGATGTTATCACAGAGTCAGTTAACTGAGTGAAACGTCAATCTCCGGGAAAATAGTGAAGACATAAAATTAATTTATACAGTTAATACTTGCGGAGGAATCAGGGAATGTTCCAATTAGGAACGTCTAAATCAGGAGGTAAATAGACACTTATGAGCACAGTTCTGATTGTGGAAGACAGTATAGCGCAAAGGGAGATGATTACAGACCTCCTGAAAGCAACTGGCCTAACAGTTACCCATGCTAGTGATGGATTAGAAGCATTAGAGGCAATTCAAATAGCACCTCCAGATTTAGTGGTATTAGATATTGTCATGCCCCGAATGAACGGCTACGAAGTTTGTCGGCGGTTAAAATCCGATCCAAAAACCCAAAATGTCCCAGTGGTTATGTGTTCTTCCAAAGGCGAAGAATTCGATCGCTATTGGGGCATGAAGCAGGGTGCAGATGCTTACATAGCCAAACCGTTTCAACCAACCGAGTTGGTAGGAACAGTCAAACAACTGCTGCGAGGATAAGGATAAAAACAACATGGTCAGCAAACCGGACTTTTTAAGTGGCAGCGGTCAAGACCACTTTCGACCAGAATTACAAGTAGAAAGTCCTGAAGGTGAGTTACATCTGAGGTTTTACATTCCCTCGCATCAGGAGTTTGCACTACAAGCAACTGGCATCCGAGAGGTAATTGAACTAAGTCCTGATAGAATCACCCCGATTCCTAATGCTTCTCCTTTACTTTTGGGTACTCTAAATTTACGAGGTCGAGTTATTTGGGTGGCCGATTTGGGTCAATTTCTGGGGGAAGCAAGTGCATTAAACACGGATAGAGCTGAAATTTCGGTGATTGCCATTGAAGAGCAAGACACAATAGTGGGTTTAGCAGTAGAGGAAATCGGTGGTATGGACTGGTTGGATGTCCAGAATCTAATGCCACCAACTAGTGTTCCAGATACTATGGCTCCCTTTTTACGTGGAGAGTGGTCATTAGGTGCTAAAAATAATCAGTGTCTAAGACTGCTCGATCAAATGGCAATTGTACGAAGTGCTAGGTGGGCAGGATGAAATTGGAGGAGGAAATGGCAGCAAGTATTGATAATTACGAGCCAACATATCAACAGGCGATGACCGCCTATGTTCAAAGAAATTATGAGGTTGCGGCCACTTTAGTTGACCAAGTGGTGCAAAATTTACCAGATGACCCCAATACTCATTTGTTGAGGGGTCACATCTATTATGTTTTACAGCACTATGATGTAGCAAAAGAAGAATATCAACAGGTGTTAGGCTTGACTAACGATCTAGAAATTATTGGTTTTGCCAAAAATGGAATTGACAATATCAATCAATATTTAGAGTCATTTAGTGGACAGATCGATCCATCAGACAGTCAAGAGGAAATAAACTCTTCAGAGATATCTGATCCACTGGCATATAGCGAACCGGAATTGGAAGATTTAAGCGCTAATCAGGAGTTTGACAGTGAAAACCTTGATTTGAACTTTTTTGGAGAACATCAAGAAAGTATTAATGGCGTTGAAGATACATCTTCAAAAAGTCCATTTGATCTGCCCACAGAAGATAGTATTGGAACAGAAAAAATTTCAGATTCTTCTATAGCTTTTGGTGACGATCCTTTTGCCATGAATGAAGAATCACAGGAACAGGAGTCAAATAAAAACTGGGAGGAAAATACAGAATTAGAGTTGCCTGCTTTTTGGCAGGAAGGTATTTCAGAAGATATTTCCGAAGAATCATTAGCAAATAGTCAATTCTCAGATAATGGGATAAATTCTCCTTACGAAAATTCAACTATTGACAATAATAACTCTTCATCTTCTAATTCACAAACTGGTAATAACGAGAATAATTTCCCTGATTTGTTGAGTGAGCCAAAGTCTCCAGATCAGACTATGGGAAATTTAGAATATAAAAAATCTAGTTTTGGAGACGAAACTTTACTGATTGTTTCAGAAGAAATAAAAAATGATTCGCCAACAAATAACTTAGAAAATGGCAGTCAAAATAACTTTTCTGAAACCGAATCCCATAGCTGGTTAACACCAAAAAAAGTGGAGTCAGAATCAGATTTCCAGCCAAAGTCAATAGATAATGAATCATCTTTTAATAGTAATTTACCTCGGCAGGAAAAACAGTTTAACTCAGGTGAATTCATCAGTAAAAATAGCTTCGATGACGATGAAAATTTTGATATGGAAGCATTTGAGTCTGCCTTTGGCTCAGAGGGCTTAAACTCTTATGAAGACTCAAGCAATATACTGAATGGAGAAAATTCTAAGAGCAATATCGAGTTTTTAGATGACTTTGAAGAATTTGACGATTTAGGCAATATTCCAGGGTTTGACCTGATCGAAGGAGATTCTAACTTCGGTAATGTCGCAATGCATTCTGGTTCAGCAGAAACTAGTGACACTGGACGCCCGCAAGTAGCAGAGGCTTTTGCAAGTAATTCAGCCGATCGCGAAGAGGAACTGTTCTCAATGACTGGTTCCCATGAAGCCGTTCCAGTCTTTAGCCAAACAGATATCTCGAAACTAGAACCCAACGTCAGCATTGAGCAAGGATGGTTAGCACCATTAGAAAATGCCTCCATCGAACGAAAACAATGGCTAATTGCTGGAAGTGTCGGCATTGTCTCAGCGCTGGTTGTAGCCACAGTTAGCTTTGTTGCCACTACATTTTCGCCACCCCAACAACGAGAATCAGTACGAAACACAGGTTGGGCAATGTCACTAGCAGCAGGGATTGCAGGTTTTGCAACCGCAGGCTTCATGGGGAATCTGGCGCTTAAACAAATTCGGCGCACAACTGATGACCTCCAAGCTCAGTTTGAGGCTGTACGTCAAGGAAATCTGAATGCTCAAGCTACAGTATATTCCGAAGATGAATTGGGGCATTTATCCACTGGCTTTAATGAAATGGCGCGGGTAATTTTCACAACCACAAGTGAAGCCCAACGCAAAGCCGATGAACAAGAGGAAGCTAAAGAAAACCTGCAACGTCAGGTGATTCGTCTCTTGGATGATGTGGAAGGAGCTGCTAGAGGCGATTTAACAGTCCAAGCAGAAGTCACAGCTGATGTACTGGGAGCTGTAGCTGATGCCTTTAACCTAACAATTCAAAACCTGCGGGATATCGTTCAACAGGTAAAAGTAGCAGCGAAGGATGTGACAAAAGGTGCAACTAACTCTGAAACCTTTGCGAGAGCCTTATCTAGTGATGCTTTGCGGCAAGCAGAAGAGTTGGCAGTAACGTTGAATTCTGTACAGGTGATGACCGACTCGATTCAGCGGGTAGCAGAGGCGGCGCGGGAAGCGGAAACCGTTGCTCGTGATGCTAGTACGATCGCTCTCAAAGGTGGCGAAGCAGTAGAAAATACCGTAGCAGGGATTTTAGAAATTCGAGAAACCGTTGCCGAAACCACTCGCAAAGTGAAGCGGTTGGCGGAATCTTCCCAAGAAATTTCTAAAATTGTGGCGTTGATTTCTCAAATTGCTTCCAGAACAAACTTGTTAGCACTCAATGCTAGTATTGAGGCGGCAAGAGCCGGAGAAGCTGGACGCGGGTTTGCGATCGTTGCAGATGAAGTACGCCAGCTAGCAGATAAATCTGCTAAATCCCTGAAGGAAATTGAACAAATTGTGATGCAAATCCAAAGCGAAACAGGCTCTGTAATGACCGCGATGGAAGAAGGCACACAACAAGTAATTAAAGGGACAAAATTGGCAGAAGATGCCAAGCGATCGCTTGAAAATATTATTCAAGTGGCGAATCGCATCGATATTCTTGTGCGATCTATTACCAGCGACACTGTGGAACAAACGGAAACTTCCCGCGCCGTTGCTCATGTAATGCAATCAGTAGAACTGACCGCCCAAGAAACTTCCCAAGAAGCACAGCGAGTTTCAGGTGCCCTACAACACTTAGTAGGTGTATCCCGTGACTTAATCGCCTCCGTTGAACGTTTCCGAGTGGAAACTATGGAAACCAGGTAACAAAGTTAGGAGTTAAGAGTGAGGAGTTAGAAATAAAAATCACAACTCACATCTCATAACTCATAACTCATAACTCATAATTCATAACTCATAACTCATAACTCATAACTTTTGCTATGCTGCCGGAACAACAACAGCGGATTTTGGGTTACTTTATCGAAGAAGCCAGGGATCACCTGAATACCATTGAGCAGGGCTTGCTGAATTTAGAGGGTACCCTGAACGACCCGGAAATGATCAGTGAGGTCTTCCGGGCGGCTCACTCCATCAAAGGAGGAGCGGCGATGCTTGGATTGACTAGCATCCAGCATACCTCCCACCGTCTGGAAGATTGTTTCAAGATTCTCAAAGATAATCCGGTTCAGATTGACCAAAAGTTAGAGTCTTTATTTCTTGGTGTCTCTGATACCCTAAAATCGCTTTTAGAGCATTTGAGTGGGCCTTATGGTCTTTCTGAAGATGCAGCTAATACTTTGATGTCAGAAACTGAGCCAGTTTTTCAATGGCTGTATCAGCATCTGGAACTACTTGTAGAACAAGCAAAGAGTGGAGTAGCCAGCAGTTCTGACGCAACAGAACTCACAACCTCTATAGAGAATGTCTCCACACTTACAGAAATTTTCATGCGGCGAGATATTCCCGATCTGGCAGAATACACCCATCAGGAATCTCCAGACTCGATAGTACCCCAAGAGGCGCTAGACACTCGCGGACTCGCTACGCCAGTCACCACTAAAGAAAATAATAACTGGAGCGAGTTTCAAGCCCAAGTGCTGCAAACACTGCGGGAAATGTTGCAATTATTTAAGCAAACTACAACACCTTCAACTCGGCAAAACCTCCAGCAATGCTGTCACCAGTTAGTCAAACTTGGTGAAACTTGGAATTTGCCCAACTGGTGTGGTTTGTGTCAAGCAGCAGCCAGTGCGATCGGCAATCCCGAAAATACTTATCTGACTTTAGCTAAAATTGTCATTACCGAAATAAAACAAGCTCAAGAATTAGTTCTGCAAGGTAGAGAAGCTGAAATTGCAATTAGTAAGCAACTAGAAGCACTTTTAAGCTTTGCAGAAATTGAGTTATTAGAAATTACCCCTGATTTATTTGATGAACAATCTCCGATTTTGACAGAATCAGAGTCAATTCTATCTGGTGACACCAAGGTGTTAGCCCAGACAACTGAAGAACATAGCTACAGCAATGTCTCTGACGAACGCCCCTCCCTTCCGTTACAAGGAACACCACTAAATGAAAGTAGAAACACTAGTCTTACTTTCACCACACATGACGAAGCACATCCAATCAGTAACAATCTCGATCCCAATGGGCCCGAGGTAGGAATAGCTGAGTTAAATACCCTTGCCGATTTATTTGACGGTGAGACTCCCGAACTAGATGAAAGCTGGCATCAAGAAGAAACCTTAGATATTGTTACTACCGATGACTTTGGAATTGATTTGAGTAGCACTGAGGCTGAAGATGCTCATAACGATTTATCTGACTTACTCTCCTTTAATGAGGATATAAGCAACGCACTACACCCAACAACCACAGATACAACAGAAGATTTATCCTTGTTATTTGGCGACCATTTCCTAGAAAAAGATAATTCAGAACCGCAAAATCAACAAACGTCTGCTACGCCTTTAGAGTTGAGCGATATTAACGAATTTAATATCAATTTAGACTCATCTTCTTCCGAAATTTTACAAGAATTTATTGATATTTCTAGTGATACAAACCAGACTACTAGCGAGATTATTCAAAATAGTGTAGTCGAAGATTTCTTGACACTGGAGTTAGATGATGAACTATTGCCAACAGGCGAAGTTACTCAACCAGAAACTGAGCCATTCGCCAGTGTGCAACTATCTACTAACCAACAAAACAATATTGATAACTTATTCTTAGAAACTAAAAATGCAAATTGGGTAGAAGAAATTACCCCTAGTGACTACATAGAATTACCTCAGCCAACAGACTTGTCTTTAGACAACCTGTTTGCTGAAATGGAAGAACAACCACAACTATCGACAAGTGAACCAGAAATCAATGATTTATTTGATACAGCTCCAGTAACAGAACCTGAGTTTTCTCAATCAGAAAACGATCTGAGCAATTTCTGGAATCAGGAAACCACAGAGGAAAAGGACGAATTCGATTCCTTAATTGAGCAGAATGTGGAAAGGGCGTTAGATGAAAGTTTGTTTACTGCGGCGGCTGATGACATTTTTGCTGATAATCAGCAGTCCATACCTTCTCCTATAGCCAATTTTGATATAGAAGAAGATTTTGATATTAATTTCCAGCATCAAGAACAGCTAGATTTGATATCATCAGACTCTGGAGATAATTTATTTGATGAATTAACATCAAGTAACTTAACTATTTCTCCTATAATCAACGATACCTCCACGCCTGAAACGCCTTTGTTCGCGCAGCATCCTGGAGACGAAATTCTTAGGCCACAACAACCAGAATCTTTAGATTTTGTTCCAGAATTTACTAATGGAAGCCCAGATATATCTGCTGTCGATCTGGAAGTTAATTCATTAGTCTCTTTCGATGAAAATACACAACTGCTGTTTGAAGATGTCGCAACAAATGAATTAACCTATATTCAGATGGAAACCACAGAGAATACTGTGGATGAACTATCAGATACCGTCAGTTTTGAGGAAAATTCAGATTCAAAATCATCCCAAGCACAGCTAGGTGACTTATTCGACTCTGAGGATGTCGTGACAAATGAATTGACTTATATTCAGATGGACACCACAGAGAATATTGTGGATGAACTATCAGAAACTATTAGTTTTGATGAAACCTCAGATTCAGCATTATCCGAAGCACAGCCAGGTGATTTGTTCGGCTCTGAGGATGTCGCAACAAATGAATTGACCTATATTCAGATGGAAACCACAGAGAATATTGTGGATGAACTATCAGAAACTATTAGTTTTGAGGGAAATTCAGATTCAAAATCATCCGAAGCACAGCTAAGTGACTTGTTCGACTCTGAGGATGTAGCCACAAATGAATTGACCTATATTCAGATGGACACCACAGAGAATATTGTGGATGAACTATCAGAAACCGTAAGTTTTGAGGAAAATTCAGATTCAGCATCAGCCGAAGTACAACCAAGTGATTTGTTCAGTTCTTTCGATGAAAATCCACAACTACTGTTTGAAGATGCTGCTACAAATGAATTGACCTATATTCAGATGAAAACCACAGAGAATACTGTGGATGAGCTATCAGAAACTATCAGTTTTGAGGAAAATTCAGATTTAGCCCAGACAAGCTCAAAAGTTTTAGAGACAGAGGAAAATAATAATTTAGAAATTACCTTTGAGTCAACAGAAAATACAGTTGTTGAAAATAATTTATTGTTTACAGAAACCACTGAAATAGTTACTCAAGAAGATGAATTTGCAGACTTGGCAGCATTATTAGGAGAGGACGTAGCACCCATCCCCAAAGCTAAGAAGATACCAGAAGTAGATTTTGATGCCTTGGAAGACTTGCTAAGTACAGATAACAACAGCGATGTCTACGATGGGCTACGCCAACGCCAGCCCTTCAACACTCAACCAGTCTCAGCTAAAAATGCTATTCCATCACCAGCCATAAAAGATGAATTTGGTGACTTAGAGAAATTGCTGGCAGAAGCGAATCAAACAATATCCCATTCTACTGTAGTAAAATCGAACACCAGCCAAGCTACCCGTCCCTCTACTCGTCGGGCTGCGAGATTTGAAGAAACAATGAAAGTTCCAGTTAAGCAACTGGACGATATGAGTAATTTAGTTGGGGAGTTGGTGGTAAACCGCAATACCTTAGAGCAGGATCATGAACGACTGCGACAGTCATTAGATAACTTGCTAATTCAGGTACAACAACTCTCAGATGTAGGCGCAAGGATGCAGGAGTTGTATGAGCGATCGCTACTGGAAGCATCTCTGTTAGCTGGACGCAAAAAGAAAGACCCCGACGGCTTACAAGCCCCAGATTCCAATGCCGACAGGGGTTTTAGCGAACTAGAAATGGATCGTTTTACTCCCTTCCACACACTCTCACAGCAGATGATTGAGCGCATTGTACGAGTGCGTGAGTCGGCTAGTGACATTGATTTTGTTACCGAAGAAACCGAACGAGTCGCTAGGCAGTTCCGCCAAGTAACCACCCAGCTACAAGAGGGATTAACGAGAGCGCGAATGGTGCCTTTTGCTCAAACTATCGATCGCTGGCGGCGAGGAGTGCGCGACAATGCCATCAAGTGTGGCAAACAAGTAGAGTTGGTAATCGAAGGTGGCGATACCTTAATTGACAAGATGATTTTGGATCATCTTACTGATCCGTTGACTCACATGTTGAATAATGCGATCGCTCACGGTATTGAAACGCCAGAAGAGAGGCAAACTGCTGGTAAACCACCTGTAGGAATCATTACTATCCGTGCTTTCCACCAAGGGAACCAAACGATCATATCTGTAGGCGATGATGGTGCAGGTATCGATTCGGCAAGGGTTAAGGCTAAGGCTGTGAAGATTGGCATGATTACAGAAGCGCAGGCAAAAGCGATGTCTCGTCTGGAAGTCTACGATCTACTGTTCCAGTCTGGTTTTACGATTAAAGACCAAGCCGATGAAATTTCTGGTCGTGGCGTGGGTATGGACGTGGTGCGCTCTGAAATTAGTGAAATTCGGGGAACAGTTAACACCGATTCTGCGATCGGCAAAGGAACCACTTTCACCATTCGTTTACCACTGACTCTGAGTATTTGTAAAGCTCTCTGCTGCGTCTCCGATCGCTCCAGGATCGCCTTCCCAATGGATGGTGTAGAAGATACGCTAGATATTCCAGTCAAAAATATTCAGCATGATGCCAATGGGCAATCATTTATTTCCTGGCGCGATACGGTGCTACCATTCCGACCCCTGAAGGAACTTTTAACCTTCAATCGCCAAATCAGTCGCGGTAATGTCTATGGCGGCACTAGAGATGATGATATGGTTTCTGTGGTTGTGGTGCGATCGGCAAATACCCTGATTGCTCTACAGATTGACTTGGTGTTAAGCGAACAAGAAATTGTAATTAAGCAATTTGAAGGGCCAGCACCTAAACCCATTGGTGTTGCTGGTGCTACAGTTTTGGGTGATGGGCGGATTATGCCCATTGCTGATGTACTGGAAATAATTGACATCTTCCAGGGACGGATTTCTACACAAGCTGGTGGCAATTCTTGGCAACAGAAACTCACTCCTCCAGATACCTCTCCCGCAAAGATTGACCCGACAGTGTTGATTGTCGATGACTCAATCACAGTCCGAGAATTACTATCTCTGACATTTAACAAAGCAGGTTATCGCGTAGAACAGGCGCGTGATGGTCAGGAAGCTTGGGATAAACTCCGCTCTGGTCTGCCTTGCGATATCGTCTTTTGCGATATCGAAATGCCCCGTTGCGATGGACTAGAATTACTCTCTCGCATCCAGAAAGACTCTAACCTTAACCACTTACCGATCGCAATGCTCACCTCGCGGGGTGCAGACAAGCACAGACAAATTGCCGCTCAACTCGGTGCTAGTGGCTACTTTACCAAGCCCTATCTCGAAGAAGCTCTACTTGAAGCCGCAGCGCGGATGCTGAAAGGAGAGAAACTCGTTAACTAAATTAACCAAAAGACTTCGATTTTAGGGAAAACTCTACAGGCTTCTACCTCGATTAAAGCTGATACTATTTTTTAGTAGTACAATTGTTCTATAAACAAAAATAGCACGTATTGCCCCGTCAGAAGCCGGGGCTTTCTTTTTGAGAACAATTAGAGTGTATACCCCAAGTCTTGGGTCTATCTTTGTAGTATGTAGAGAAGCACTTTGACCTAAGACTATGCCTTCTTCTGAAAAATCTCTCACTTACCCAACCAGCCATAAGAGCAATCAAGCTGATAATTACCACGGTACTTTAGTTGCAGATCCTTACCGTTGGTTAGAAGATCCTGACTCCGAAGAAACAAGAACTTGGATTGAGGCACAAAATCAAGTTACTTTTGGCTACCTGAGTGAAATTCCTGCTAGGGAAAAAATTAAACAGCGCCTCACCAAACTTTGGGATTATGAAAAATACGGTATTCCTTTTAAAGAAGGCGAACGTTACTTTTATTTCAAAAATGATGGACTGCAAAATCAAAGTGTCCTTTACACCTTGAAAACCCTCGATGACCAACCCCAAGTTTTACTCGATCCCAACAAACTCTCAGAAGATGGCACTGTTGCTCTTTCGGGATTGTCGATTAGCGAGGATGGTAAACTTTTAGCTTATGGTCTATCCTCCTCCGGTTCTGATTGGCAAGAGTGGAAAATACGCAATGTTGAAACTGGTGAAGACCTTCAAGACCACCTGAAGTGGATTAAGTTCTCTGGCGCATCTTGGACACACGATAATCAAGGTTTTTTCTACAGTCGCTACGATGAACCAAATGAAAAAACTCGATTAGAAGATGTCAACTATTATCAAAAGCTGTACTATCATCAACTAGGTAAACCTCAATCAGAAGACGTACTAATTTATCATCGTCCTGACCAAAAGGAATGGGGTTTTAGTGGTGGCGTTACTGAAGATGGACGCTATCTAATAATTTCAATTTGGCTAGGTACTGAATCTAAAAATTTGGTTTTCTCCAAAGATTTAACTAACCCTAATGCGGAAGTTGTAGAACTAATTAACCAATTTGAGGCAGATTACAGCTTTATCGACAATGATGATAGCGTCTTTTATTTTCGCACAGATTTGAATGCACCAAGGGGAAGGGTTATTGCAATTGACACGAAAAACCCTATACCAGAAAATTGGCAAGAAATTATTCCCCAATCTGCGGAAACTTTGGAAAGTGTCGGTATACTTAATAATCAGTTCGTTGCAGATTACCTCAAAGATGCTCACAGTCAAATCAAAATTTTTGACCTCAAAGGTGCATTTATTCGAGAGGTAGAACTACCCGCACTCGGTTCAGCTGGAGGCTTTGGTGGTAAGCGTTATGATACTGAAACTTTTTATAGTTTTACCAGCTTTACCATACCAGGCACTATTTATCACTACGATATGGTGACAGGAAAAAGTGAGGTTTTCCGTCAACCACAGGTAGATTTTAATCCTGATGAGTACGAGACAAAACAAGTCTTTTATCACAGCAAAGATGGTACTAGAGTACCAATGTTTATTACCCACAAAAAGGGCATTAAATTAGATGGAAATAACCCTACTTATCTCTATGCTTATGGTGGTTTTAATGTTTCAATGACACCTGGCTTTTCTGTGAGTCTGTTGGTATGGATGGAAATGGGTGGTGTCTATGCTATGCCTAATATCCGCGGCGGTGGTGAATATGGCGAAGAATGGCATCAAGCAGGAATCAAGGATAAAAAGCAGAATGTCTTTGATGACTTTATTAGCGCTGCTGAGTGGTTGATTGCTAACAAGTATACTAAGACTGAGAAGCTAGCGATCGCAGGTGGTAGTAACGGCGGTTTGTTAGTGGGTGCTTGTATGACGCAACGTCCCGATTTGTTTGGTGCAGCATTACCAGCAGTCGGCGTCATGGATATGTTGCGGTTTCACAAATTTACCATCGGTTGGGCTTGGACTTCCGAATTTGGTTCTGCGGATAATTCAGAAGAGTTTCCGACGCTGTATGCTTATTCACCATTACACAACATCACACCAAATACAGCTTACCCAGCAACCTTAATTACCACAGCCGATCATGACGATCGCGTTGTCCCTGCTCATAGTTTCAAATTTGCCGCCGCTTTGCAAGAGGCTCACACAGGTGATGCGCCAACCCTAATTAGAATTGAGACAAAAGCAGGACATGGTGCGGGTAAACCTACAGCTAAAATTATCGAAGAAGCCGCAGATAAATGGGCTTTTTTGGTACGTGCTTTAGATGTTGAAGTTTAGCAACTTTGTCGGGTGGGCATTGCCTACCCTACGCGACTAAACTAACTATTGCCCTCACTAACTTCTCTGGCTCTACAGGTTTTGTAATGTGAGTTTGAAATCCTACCTGAAGTGCTCTTTGTTGGTCGATTTCTGCGGCATAAGCGGTCAGTGCGATCGCCCGAATGGTTCCTCCTTGATTTGGTGGGCGAGATCGAATCTGCTGCATCAGCATATAGCCGTCCATCTGTGCCATACCTATATCACTCACTAGCACGTCAAAAGTGAACTGCTCTAGAGCTTGCAAAGCTTCTAAAGCAGAAGCGACGGCTGTCACATTTGCCCCACTTTGTGACAGCACAAATGCCTGAAACTCGCGGGTATCTGGTTCATCATCCACCAGCAAAATTTGAACGCCTTCTAAAGGCACTTTTACTTCTATTTGTGTGTGGATTGGCTCGGATGCGTTGAGCTGTGCTCTTGCCTGCTGCATGAGGGGCAATTGGATGATGAAGGTTGCGCCTTGATTCTCACCTTGACTTTCTGCTGTCACCGTGCCTCCGTGCATTTCTACAATTTGCCGCACGATCGCTAACCCCAATCCCAACCCGCCAAATTTGCGTGTCGTTGAGCCGTCTTCTTGCCGAAAATACTCGAAGACATGGGGCAAAAACTGTGGATTGATGCCCTTGCCAGTATCGATTACCCGAATCTGAGCTAGCCCGTCGAATTGCCGCAGTTCAATCGTCACTTGTCCGCTGTTGGGTGTAAACTTAACCGCATTGGTAAGCAAATTCCACATCACTTGTTGCAAGCGGACTGCATCGCCAGAAATCGGAGCGATCTCAGAGTCAAGATCGAGAGCGATCGCAATATTTTTTGCTTCTGCTGCCAAACGTACTGTTTCAACGGCAGCATAAATTACAAAGGTCAAACTGACCGGAGCCGCTGTTAAGCTGAGTTTGCCCTGCATGATGCGGGAGATGTCGAGTAAGTCTTCGATGAGTCGCGTCTGTAAATTGGCATTGCGCTCAATAATTTTCAAGGCTTCGGCTCTACGGGCTTCGCTGAGTTTGCCGTTTTGTAGTAACTGCGTCCAGCCCAAGATTGGGTTGAGAGGCGATCGCAATTCATGGGACAGCATCGCCAAAAACTCATCTTTGATCCGGTTGGCGCGATCGGCTGCCTCTCTTGCGGCTTGTTCGCGGGCAAGGAGTTGTTCTCGTTCTGCCTGAATGCGTTTTTGCTCAGTGATGTTGAGTACAGTGCCGACAAAGCGTTGTGGATTGTTGGCAGCATCAAAGTAAGTCTGTCCTCTAGCCGCAATCCACCGTTCAACCCCATCCTGAATCCCAATCGTGCGATATTCTACGTCATACTTGCCGCTGCTGGCTGGGTTCAAAGTCCATTGCACCACCTGTTCTAGTCGTTCGCGATCGTCGGGGTGCAGTCCGGCAAAAAAGGCCTCAATGCTGCTCTCGGCTTCTGGTGGTAAGCCAAACATGGCTTTGCAACCCTCATCCCAAATCAATTGATTGGTGATGAGATTCCAGTCCCAGGTGCCTAATTGGGCAGCTTCAATCGCCATGCGGAAGCGGTTTTCACTGTCGCGCAAGGCTGCTTCAGCGCGGGTGCGTTCGATCAGCGGAGCAACACGCGCGGCAACGTTTTCCAGCAACAACATCTCATCCGCCGTCCAATGGCGCGGCTTGTCGGAACTGACTCCGACCGAAGCCACCCAACGCCCTTCACGGACAAACGGTGCGATGACGTAGGATTGCATATTAATGAGCGTGTAATTCTCGGCGAAATCCTTTGTCCACGGATGTGTGTTCACGTCGTCAATCCCGAACGGTTGATGCGCCGCCGTCTCCCACCATTCCTTCGCGCCGAAAAGGGTAAGGTCGTAAGTTCCGGCAAGGTCTGATCCGTCGAGCCGCCAATCGGGTAAAACAGTTACTTGTCTGCCGTCCGGCGTAACATCGAGATAATAGCAGCGATGCCCGTTCAAAAACGTTCCGACTTCGCGCGTGACGATGCGGTTGATTTCCACTGCATCCGTCACCGTGCCGAGTCTTCGGCTTAACTCGGTCAAAAACTCGACTTGCCGTTCGGCTTGAATTTGCTCGGTAACATTCCTGAAATAAACGGTGATGCCGTTTGGGGCGGGGTAGGTGCGAACTTCATACCAGCGATTATGATCTGGGTAAAACGCGGTAATTGACGCAGCCAGACGATGGCTTTGCCCGCCGTAGGCTTCGCGCATGGTGCCCAAGTAGACCTGCGCCAACTTATTGCCAATCAGTCCTGGATACTCTTCCCACAAATTCTTGCCAACTAAATCGCCTGGAGTGCGATCGAGTAGTATTTCGGCAGATGGATTTATATAGGTAAACTGCCAGTTCTCATCCAGTGCAAAGAAGGCTTCAGCGATGCTCTCCAGAATATTTCGAGTCTGCTCCTCGCTTTGGCGCAAGGCTTCCTCTACCTGTTTGCGCTCGGTGATATCTCGCGTTACACCTGCCACTGCTTCTACTGCCCCGTTTATGCCCAAAAGTGGCACGAAAATGTATTCATAAGCGCGTGTGCCGATTGCGCTAGTATAAAATGATTCATCCTTGAGCAGCTGGCGCGTGGCGATCACTTGTTCAATCTGTTGCTGATGTCGAGTCGCTAAATCGGTTGGATAATCCAGTTCAAAAAAGTTCTTTCCCAAAGCTTCATCCGCAGTTTTCTGCCAAAGATTGAGCAACGCCGGGCTGACATACGTGAACCGTCCCGCCAAATCAAAGGTGTAAATAAAATCGGGAATTGCAGCGGCGATCGCATCAAACTTCCGCAGTTGCCGTTCAAGTTCGGTGCAGCTCTCACGCGAAATGGCTTCAGCACGCGCACGTTCAACGGCTGCCCACGTTTGCGCTGCTGTTTCCTCGACTAGTCTCACGTCATCTTCCGTCCACTGGCGAGGGTTTGCCTGATGCACCGCCAGCAACGCGACAAATTGATCGTTCTTGATCAGCGGCACATCAATATGCGCGGCAATATCAATTGTTTGATACCTTGCCTTCTCGCTGGCTATGTATTTGGGGTAGTTTGCCACATCAGGAACGATCACCGTTTGCCCCGCTCGATGGTCATCTGTCAGGTTGCGCCCAAAGTCTTCCAGATGGTACAGTCCGCTCAGTTCGGCAATACCGCTCGTGTAGTTTTGATGAACGATGACCTCCTTGCCGCCGGGTAACACTTCGATGTAAATGACGCGGCTTGCGCTTAGAGACTCGCCTAAAATGCGGGCAGCGATCGTCTGAATCTCATTAGCGTCAGTCACTGGGCGTAGCGCATTGGTGAGCTTGACTCGAAACGCATCAGCTTGGGCAGCTTGACGCAAGGCATCTGTTGATGTGCCCTCCAGTAGCAGATCGGATTCTAGCTGCTGGACTCGATCTAGTTCTGTTAATAGGATCTGCACAGCTGTTTTTAGGCTGTCCGACCAGGTTTTGACAGCCCCTAGAGGTGTTTGCGACCAATCGTGCGATCTCAACAATGCACCTATCTCGCCACCACCAACAAAGAGGTTTTCAGCCTTTGTGCGATCGGCAGACCATCCCTGGCGGTGTCGCATTTCCCGTTCTAAAGCCTTAACTATTAAATCATTAAATGATTCGCTACCTTCCTTGAATTTCCTGGCTTTTGCAAGCAAGTCAGGCGGAAAACAGATTGTTAAGGCTTCGCGTTCCATAGCAATGAGTGTAACCAGATATGGATACCATTTATTCTATTGTGCCCATAGAATACTAAGACTAGATTTGTTTCCACTTTCCTTATCTGCAATCAGAGAGTGAGTTTTAATATTGATAAATGAGTTAAAATTCAATCAATCACTCTAAGCAGATATTAACTATGAGATGGGAAGAAGTCTGCGAACACAAACAATTACAAGATTTACCCTTCAAAATTGAATTAAATAAATGGGGTCAAATAGTTATGAGTCCAGTCAGAATTAAACATTCTTTTTTTCAAGGAAGAATCCAACGGTTATTGGAATCTTTATTGAATACTGGAGAAGTAATGCCAGAATGTGCTATCAACACATCAGATGGTGTGAAAGTTGCTGATGTTGTCTGGTGTTCAGAAGAACGGTTTTCTCAAATTGAAGATGAAGTATCAGCGTCTATTGCACTAGAAATTTGTGTAGAAGTAAAATCAACTGGTAATACTTTGGAAGAAATGGAATTTAAAAGAAATTTATATTTAGAAGCTCAAGCTATTGAAGTATGGTTATGTAATGAACAAGGTAAAATTAAATTCTATAATGAACAAGGTGAATTAGAGCAATCTTTATTAGTTCCTAAGTTTCCTAAACAAATTAAACGGTAATCATAGAAAAGAGGGGAGAGAGCGATCGCCTAAATTACTTATTGGTAAAATGCATCTTAAAATTATTCATCAACTCAACTTCGATGCTGAATTAAAATAATCTTTACTTAATTTAAATTATTATCTATTTTATAAATGACGCTTAGATTGCAAAATCCGATATTCTGTTGAACTAGATTAACTACCACTAAGCAGTTGCTCGACTGATTGAATGGCGCGATCGCGATCTTCGGGATGAATTGCGTTTAGCCAAGAGTCTGGCTAGTCATAAAGACTTTGGCAAGAACGGCCCCAAATTCCCTCATAAGCAGGGCTAATGTACAAGGGATGGAATTTATTTAAAGATAATTTGAGGATTGTGTGAAAAAATCTCTAAATCAGCCTAAAAGCATTACTTAAGAAATATGTATAAGTTTCGCTAAATAATTAAGTATTTTAACTATCTTCACAAGTTCCTCATATTTAAAGACTATAGTCAAAATATAGACAGTTTCTTTTAAATATCTACGGGCTTCTCAAGTAGCTGCCCTGATTTGCAATAACACTTTTATGAACAGGATTTGAGAAAAATATGAATTACTGTCCTTGCTGCTCAAGTGTACTTTTAGAACATATACGCGGTGCAGAGACTTACTGGTTTTGTCGCCACTGCTGGCAGGAAATGCCTATTTATAATTGGAACGAACCCAGTTCATTCGCTGATGTTGTCCTGGGAAAACTACCTAGCAAGCTTCAAAAAGAAAAACGTAGGAGTACTATTGTTTACGCAAGCCAATGGCAATCGATTACTGAATGGATTGGGCTAGAAGAGTTACCTACTTAATGCAATTTGCTGAAGTGTTTTAGTATAATTATTTTTCTTCATTTCAGTATCAATTGCTCAAGAATATGAGGCAGTAGCGCAAGCATCAAGTATTAACTGACACAGTTAGAAAAAGAAGACAGAAAACTTTCTCAAACCCACAGCCAAAAAGGTGAGGTTGCTTCTGAGGTTAGGCTATATCCAACTGGACATTAGCAACCCCTAATTAGCCATTCCCATGCAAGAGTAGGGAACGAGAAGACAATGGTAGGTTTGTAGGGTAACTATAAAAAACTTGTGTGTACACCGCAGCTTTTAAGTTAATACGCTTAGGTTAGCGCCAAAAATCTAACCTGTGTAGCTTGGGGAGCCACTTCGCCCTTGCGGTTTCCCGACTTGTACCCCTCCGGGGAAGCAAGCTACGCATATCGTCTCCCCTTCTCCTTTTGGGAGAGGCTAGCGCCAAGGGAGAAGCAAGTGGCGTTTGAGGAACGAAACCCAACATTTCCTAGACTTTGTTGGTTTGCGCTTTGCTTAACCCAACCTAGTAGCGCGGCAAACTTAATTTATTGGGTTGAGTAATTCTGTTAATAATTGGATTTTGGTTTTTGTGAGTTTTTTAAACCCAACATTTTAAGCGTGTCACGCCACTACAATTTTTATTAAATGAACTGTATTGGCTTTTAATGAATTCGGTGTCAATAATTATTGTTTGGGATAAAGAGGGAAGAAAAATAGTTTGAGCCTTCTTTACTTTTCTTCACACAGCTTGTTTTAATTGTGGCAACTTGCTTAACAGAGAATTATTGCTACGCCAGGGATGGTTCTCTTGTCTTTTCAAGCACCTAAGTCATACATAAATATTTATGGCTTACTTTAATAATCTCTTGCTTATAACTCCTGATTCATTCAAGAGTTTTTAACGTTGAAAAATGAAGTTGTAATTTCGATTTTATTGGGATGCAGCTAATAGTGGTTTAACTTTGTACAGTCTCAATCATCTTCCCAAGATTCGTGATTCAGTAAATCGATAATTCTATCTCTGAGTAGAAATTCATTTTTTTCTAACTCAAGTTCAAAATTAACCCAGTCCCGATGAGGAATATATTTACAGAGTGTATAAATTGGCTGTTGACGGTTAACAAGTCTCTTTTTAACAAGTTGAAGTGCTTCTTGCTTGATAATCTTGATGTCATATTTAACCGTAGTGTTCATAAGTCGTTCCTTTATTTTCAATTAAGGAATTAGGACTCAAAACAATAGTTGCTTTGACTCTCCCTTAAACTTATCAAATAAAATTGGCGAGAATTGTGAAGAATCAAGACATTAATAGTTGCTGTAAGTTAAATACAGGAGATTTTAACTTCTCTACTAACGCGAACAGCGTGTCGGAGACAGAGGCTAGACCAACATGAGATACACAAATACCCGACCACTTTCCCCTTTGTAAGGGTTGGCACAACAAGCTGCAAACATCAAAAGAGAATATAGATGTTCTATGGGCGACTTGTCAGAAGGTAGGCTAGGGTAAAGAACATTCTCTATAAAACTTATACTATGCTCCTGAATCTTGATAAAGTTCGTCAATATTTTCCGGCTCTAGCTGGTGAATGGACTTTTTTTGATAATGCTGGTGGATCACAAACCTTGAAAAAAGTAGTAGATAGAATTAGCGAATTTCTCCTAAGTTCTGATGTCCAGTTGGGAGCCTCTTATGGCATTTCTCAACTTGCTGGAGAACGATTGGCTCTAGCAACTAGGGGAATGGCTACTTTCATTAATGCCAATTCTTCTAAAGAAGTGGTTATGGGCCCATCTACTACAATGATGTTGAAAGTTCTCTCAATGTGTCTAGGTCAAACCTTTACACCTGGTGATGAGGTTATTGTTACTAATTGTGATCATGAGGCTAATATTGGTGCTTGGGTAGCTCTTGAAAAACAAGGGATGAAGGTTAAAGTGTGGCAAGTTCGCCCAGATACTTTAGAACTTCATTTAGCAGATTTAGAACTATTGATGAGTCAGCGCACAAAACTAGTAGCCTTGACTCATGCTTCTAATGTTCTGGGAACCATCAATCCAATTAAAGAAATTGCTGCATTTGTACACGATCGCAACGCTATGATTTGTGTAGATGGTGTAGCTTATGCACCTCACAGATTAGTTGATGTCCAAGATTTAGATGTTGATTTTTATACTTTGAGCTTTTATAAAGTCTATGGGCCGCACCATGCCTTACTTTATGGCAAAGAAGAACATTTATTAAGATTGCCTGGTCTTAACCATTATTTTATTGACCAGACAGACATACCTTATAAATTTCAGTTAGGGAATGTCAATTTTGAATTAAGTTATGGAATGTTAGGTTTATGTGATTATTTAAGTGAATTAGCACAATTGCACTACGGAAATAAAACAGCACCTGATTTGAGAAATCAAATGGTGCAAGCGTTTGATTTAATTAGCATACATGAAGAACATATTAGCGATCGCCTCCTAAATTACCTCAACAGTAAGCCGAATGTGCGAGTGATTGGTCAAGCAAAGGCTGACCGTAAATTCCGTGTACCAACTATATCTTTTGTCGTTGATGGAATAAATAGCTCAACTATTCCGGCAAAAGTTGACCAATATTATATTGGGATTCGCTATGGGGACTTTTATGCTAGACGGCTGATTGAATACTTGGGGTTAGCGTCCCAAGGTGGAATAGTCCGGGTAAGTATGGTGCATTACAACACCCTTGAGGAAGTTAACAACTTGATTGAGGCTTTTGAGCAGATATTTTAAGATTAGGGATTGGGCATTGGGCATTGGGTTATTATCCCCTTGTCCCCATTACCTATTACTAAGCTGTAAAACTTGCACTTCTTCTTGTGGCAAAATTACTGTTTGACCCACTGGGAGAACAGCTAAGGCATTGGTTTGAGCTAAATTAATTAAATTTCCAGAACTGTGACTACCTCCAGCTTTGTGAAATTCGTAAACTCCATCAATTAAATGCAATTTACCCCAAAGGTAAGTTTCACGTTTGCCGTTCGATCGCAATTCATCATGCGATCGCACTTTCAAAAAGACTGGTTCCCAACCTTCAGTAATTCCCGAAAGTTTCTTGATTGCTGGTAGCACAAATCGCCAAAATGTCACCAACACAGCAGCAGGGTTCCCTGGTAAACCAAAGTATAGTGCTGAATTTGGAGTTAAGAAAGTGGCGACAGTGAGAGGTTTTCCTGGACTGATCTGTACAGCCCGAATGTGGATTTTTGCTTTTAGTGACTCTATAATTTTGTCAACATAGTCATAATCTCCCACTGAGACGCCACCAGAAGAAAGAACTATATCAGCGATCGCAACAGCATGGGTAATGATTTTCTCCAAAGCAACTGGATCATCTTTCACAATGCCTAAAATTAACGGTTCTGCGCCACTTTGTCTCACCAAAGCTGCCAGCGCATACTGATTAGAATCCACAATTTGCCCTGGTTGCAACGGTCGATCAACTGTCACCAACTCATCACCAGTGGAAAAAATTGCCACACGCGGACGGCGGTAAACACTTAATTGTGGACACTGTGCTGCTGCCAATACGGCAATTTCTGAGGCATTTAACTTAATTCCTGCTGGTAGTAGTTGTGTTCCAGCTTGATAAAAAGATGCTTTGTGTCTAACAAATTCTTGCGGTTTTGGCGCATCTAGAATAAACACGCGGTTTTCCTCGCGGCGTGTCTTCTCTTGCATAACTACAGTATCCGCACCTGCTGGGATTACCGCACCCGTGAAAATTCGTGCGGCTTGCCCTGGTTGAATCGTAGACTTGGGCTGATACCCAGCCGGAATCTCTTCAACAATTTCTAAAATAGCTGGTTGTTCGGTGCTAGAGTGCTGTACATCTTCGTAGCGAACTGCGTAGCCATCCATTGCCGAATTATCCCAATGGGGAAAATCTAGCGGACTGGTGACAGGTGTTGCCAAAATGCGACTATCTGCTGTCAATAAATCTACAACTTCTATATCTCGTTGACGATCCAACGGTTGTACTAAATTTAAAATAATTGCTTGTGCATCGCTGACTGATAACATAGCGATCGCCTCCGACTTTTTTATTCTTGGGTAGCTTTGTCTAGATTTCTATAAGCGGTAAGTCCCAAGCTACACACTGTTAGTAAACCGATAATTATGCTTCCTTCAGGGACTTTGGATACCTGAACCGAATTGTTGCTTAAATCTAGTATTTGCTTTGTGCCTGCTGTATCTCTATTGTTAAAACCAAACTCTTTCGCTAGAACCTCATCACTGAAACCTTCATCTATGAGTGCGAGATTATTATTAAGCCATGTGTCGCCAGGAAGCTCATCATCTTTGCCAATATCAAAAGGGCCAAAGATTTGCTCGGTAGTGCTATCAAAGTTGAATCTCAAAAAGCCGTAGTTAGATATCCCACTAAGCACTGGAGTGAAACTATTTATGAGATTACTCAAGGGATCGAAGAAGGAAATTGAGAGAGATTGCAAGTTCTTCGTAGCTTTCGAGCCTGTTTCAGAAATGACGCTTGGAGCAGTTGTTGCATCGTAGTTAAATGAACCTTTAGCTGAATAACCAGTGTCTCCTTTCCAGTTAAAGTTGAACTCAGCAGCATTAGCTAGGTTGTTAGTGGTTATGGCGATCGCTAACGCTAAAGTAGTAGTCGTCACCAGACTAATAGCTGTTTTAGGAAACAGATGTGTCATAGATACAACTTCCAAATTAATTAAAATGAAGTTTCTACAACAATACAATATAGATGTATAACGCTACTGTATGTTACATCCATGACGTGTAGCGGCTACTCTATGAGATGCCAACTAAGTACCCACAGGGTATCAAAATTTCCTTAAGTGCTTAATCCTATTTTTGAGTCGTGCTGTTGGTAGTTGTACAAATTTTGTTGGCTGGTTCTTGTTCCTTTACAGGGCAGCAACTAGCCAAGTCATCATCTTAATATAAAAAACAGGAGCGATCGTTATTTCCCAACCCCTAAATAAAAATACTTATTTTGTATGACTATCGAACGACTTCCCCAAAAACACTATCCCAAGGCTGAGATTGGGCGGCGAGGCATGGCATTGGGACTTGATTTCCTTGGTGCCTGGTTAGTCAGTTCCCTACTGGGAGGCGGCGATATCGGGATTCAATTTGTACAAATCCTAGTTTTTGTCATATTTTGGCTGATTTTGCGGGTAGTGGTGGTATACAACAATCAAGGGCAAAGTTTAGGGCGTTGGGCGTTCGATTTAAAAGTGCTGGAAGTCGAAGATGGGGAAGTAGTGGGTAGAATTCCAGATTTGCTCTCACTGGTGAAGCGAGAGGCGATTATTGGCTTGGGTGCTTTATTAGTGTCAATTGCCCTGAGCAATATTAGAGCCAATCCGACTGCTATACTGCTAGTAATTCCCCTAGCAATTGATTGTGGGACTGCCTTCTCTGATACCCAGATGCGGCAGGCTTTACACGATCGCTATTGTGGAACTTTCATCGTTTCGTCGCGTCGTGGCTACTCGCTCGATATAAAAGTTAAAAGATTAGTTGAAAATATACGGCGGAATGTGAGAAGATAGTCATTTGTGTTAATTCTCTTCAGGCTTCACTGTTTGTAAGATTATGGCTAAGAGTAAAGGTGCCCGCATTATTATCACACTAGAGTGTACTGAGTGCCGGACAAATTCAGATAAGCGTTCTGCTGGTGTTAACCGTTATACCAGTACCAAGAATCGCCGCAACACCACTAACAGGCTAGAACTGAAAAAGTTCTGCACCCACTGCAACAAACATACCGTTCACAAGGAAATTAAGTAGAGATGAGTTATTTCCGTCGTCGCCTGTCTCCGATCAAGCCAGGAGAACCAATCGATTATAAAGATGTTGATTTATTGCGTAAGTTTGTCACCGAGCGGGGAAAGATACTGCCACGTCGGATTACCGGGCTTACGTCTCAGCAACAGCGAGAGTTGACATTAGCAATTAAACGTTCGCGGATTGTGGCTTTGTTGCCATTTATCAATGCGGAAGGCTAAAAAGAGTGATGAGTTATGAGTAGAGACGCGATTAATCGCGTCTGTACAAAGAGTTAAGAATCAAAACTCCTAACTCCTAACTCCTAACTTAAAACTATTTAAACTGTTCACCAAATTAGAGTGCGAGAGTTGTGGAGAAGGGGACGCTAGTTGAATTTAGGGTTCAAGGCGATCGCCGTCTGGGCATCGTAGAACGTCCAGACGGTAAAACCCGCTGGTTTGTGGTAGACGAACGTGGGCAATCCCACAGCCTCGCGCCTAGACAAATAACCTATACAGTTACTGGACAGACTTACAAGGCTTCTGAAATTGCCAGCTTTTTGGAGCAAGTCGAGCCTTATTTAGACCCATCTAGTTTAGAAGTGGCTTGGGAATTACTGGTTGAAGATGGCGAAACAGTTACCCCAGACCAAATGGCGAATCTGCTATTTTCAGAATCAGCTGCAGCTCCTTGTTATGCCGCCTATTGCTTGTTATCAGACGACAAACTTTATTTCAAGCAGAAAGGAGACGCTTACGAGCCGAGAACTGCTGCTCAAGTGGCAGAACGCAAGCACCAACTGGAAGTAGAAGCACTAAAAGCTAAAGGACAGCAGGAATTTTTAACTCGTGTAGAGCAGGCGCTCAAAGGTGAAGCAGTAGAGTGGCAGCGCCACGATCGCCAGCGCTTAGAAGGACTAGAAAAATACGCAGCGCTAATAGCTGACACGGTGCGGACGGGTGTTAACTATGACTCCTTAGCTCGTGCTTATCCGCCCAGCGCTCCAGTATTAGAAACTATGACCATGCTGGGACGACCCACAACACCCCAAGGGGCTTTTCAACTATTAGTAGATTTGGGTTGCTGGAGTCCTTATGAAAACTTGTTCCTGCGTCGTTCTTCAATTCCGATTCAATTTCCTCATAAGGTATTAGAAGTGGCGCAACAGCGTTTGGATTTCCCGCCGATTGACTCAGATGCAAACCGCCTTGATCTGACTCACCTGAAGGTTTACACCATTGATGATGAAACTACCACAGAGATCGACGATGGTCTAAGTTGGGAAGTATTGCCTGATGGACGGGAACGCCTTTGGGTGCATATCGCCGATCCCACTAGATGGTTAGTACCGGAAGATGAATTAGATTTGGAAGCCAGAAAGCGCGGTAGTACAGTCTATTTACCGACGGGAATGATTCCCATGTTTCCAGAAGTGTTGGCAACTGGGCCAATGAGCCTGATCCAGGGAAAGGTTTGTTGCGCCCTAAGTTTTGGAATTATTTTGGATACAACTGGGGGAGTAGAAGATTACAGCATTCATACCAGCTTGATTAAGCCGACTTATCGCCTCACCTACGAAGATGTAGATGAAATGCTGCAATTACGGGTACAAGCAGAACCGGAAATTGCTGCGATCGCAATTTGGGCACAGCGGCGCAGAGCTTGGCGTTACGCCCAAGGGGCAATTAGCATCACCATGCCCGAAGCGACGATTAAAGTCAAAGGCGAGGAGATCCACATTGATATTTTGGACGATTCCCCATCGCGGCAATTAGTAGCAGAAATGATGATTGTTGCCGGTGAAGTTGCGGCCCGTTATGGTAAAACTCATAACATACCTTTGCCTTTTCGCGGTCAACCGCAACCAGAATTACCTCCAGATGAGGAATTGCTTCTACTTCCAGCCGGATTCGTTCGCGCTTGCGCCATGCGTCGTTGTATGCCCAAGAGTGAAATGAGCATTACGCCTTTGCGTCATGCTGGTTTGGGCTTGGACACTTACACCCAAGCAACTTCTCCCATCCGCCGCTACAGTGACCTACTCACCCACTTTCAAATTAAAGCCCATTTGCGGGGTGAAGTTCTGCCATTTTCCGCAGATCAGCTTAAAGAAGTGATGATGACTGTCACCAGTATCACCCAAGAAGTGACGATGGTGGAACGACAAACTAATAGATATTATGCTCTAGAGTATTTACGCCGTCATCCAGAGGAAACTTGGGATGTAACAGTGTTGATGTGGCTGCGAGAAGATAGCAACTTAGCCCTAATTTTGTTAGAAGATTTGGGCTTGCAGTTGCCAATGGCTTTCAAACGTTCTGTGAACTTAGGCGAACAGATAGTGGTGAAAGTTAGCCACGCCGATCCACAAAAAGATATGATCCAGTTTCAAGAAATAATTTATCAAGAAGCCCAAACAGCGGCGAATTAACTAATTTGTCATTTGTAATACTCGCCTAGTATTATCAATTACGAATTATTTTAGCCTTGCTCCAATTGCTTTCGGTTACTATATAGAGTAAGATGTAAAATTTTGGCTGATTTTCCTAATAGGGGGCAAAGTTTCGATAATTTTGCCCGCGGTTATCGGGATTTAGAGACAGTTTTCTTAAATGAGGATATTCCTTAATATTGCATTTGATGTAAGCGATCGCTATCTCTAGCCAATATGTCAGAAAATAATCATAAAGTAATTATTTTTGATACCACCATGCGTGATGGAGAATTGACGCCTGGTGTAAAGATGAATTTACAACAAAAAATTACTATCTCTCAATTGCTCGAAGAAATGGGAGTAGATATTATTGAAGTTGGTTATCCAGCAAGTTCTCAAAAAGATTTTGATGAAGTCTTTAATATTTCTAAAATAATTAAAAATTCTACTATTTGTGGGCTAGCTAGTTCCAATTCAAATGAAATAATTACTCTTGCTGAAGCAATTAAACCAGCGATAAAAGGTAGAATTCACACTTATACTCCGGTAAATCTTAAAAATCAGTCTAAATTAAGCAAAGAAGAAGTATTAGCAACAATCAAAGAGAGTGTTTCTCTGGCACGCAATTACTGTGATGATGTAGAGTGGAGCGCTTTTGATGCTCCCAGAAGTGAGCCAGATTTTTTGTGTAAATCTATTGAAACTGCAATCAAGAGTGGTGCTACGACTGTTAGTATTCCTGATAGCTTAGGTTTAGCATCGCCAGAAGAGTTTTCGCAACTTTTGCAAATGATTTTTAATCGAGTACCCAATATTAACGAAGTTGTAGTTTCAGTACACTGTCATGATGATTTGGGTATGGCGGTAGATAATTCACTTATTGCTTTAAGTTGTGGCGTGAGGCAAGTTGAATGTGCAATTAATGGTTTGGGTGCAAGGAAAGGTAACGCAGATTTAAGTCAAGTTGTGATAGAGGTTTTAAAACAGGGGAATTATCAACTTGATATTGACACTTCGCTAATGAGTAAAGCGACAGAGTTAATTTTTCAAATAACTGGGATTGGAAAAGCAAAATAGCTATATAAATATAACAATCCTAAATCATTCATGAGAACAAAATCCCCGATTTATTTGAGAAATCGGGGATATGTGGCTTGCAATTTACCACCCTTAACTAACTACTGCTTCAGCTTTTTCCTCAGCTTTTTCTTTAACTAGAACATAAGGCGTTTCTGCACCTTGTGCTAAATATTCAGTTAGCTGACTTTCAATTTGATCGCGCACAATTTGGCGATACTCTAGAAAATGCTCGTTATGGGCGCAAGCAGCGATGTAATGCTCAATAACTCCAGGGTTACGCTTGAGAATGCTGAACAAATGATGCCAGAATTTCCAGCGGGTTTCCCGTTTGATTCCTTGTCGCCAAATCACAATCAGCAACGCTTTTATAACTACCCACTCTGGCATTTTCGCTGGGGCTTTCCAACTTGGCAAACCCATCATCAAGAAGCAGCGATAGGTACGATCTAAGTACTGTACTGGGTCGTATAAAGTACAAAATGCCTCAATATATTCTCTTGCAAGTTCTTCCAGGGGACGAGTGGGAAGGAAGTTCATCAATGTTGTTTGGTTGATGTTGCCATCTTGATTTTCCCGTAAACGTCCTTCCTTTTTCAGGCGATGCCAAAGCGCGGTATTAGGTAACGCTTGCAACATGGCAAAGGTAGTTGAGGGAATTGCTGCTTGTTCCGCAAAACGGACGATGCGATCGCCTGCACCTGCTTTTTCGCCATCAAAGCCGATAATAAACCCAGCCATTGGGCGCAATCCCGCTTTGATGATGGTTTCCACTGCCTCAGTTAGAGAACTGCGAGTATTTTGAAACTTCTTGGTCATTTGCAAACTATCCTCATCCGGCGTTTCGATTCCCAAAAACACCGCTGAGAAACCACACTCAACCATCAACTCCAACATTTCTGAGTCTTGGGCTAAGTCAATTGAAGCTTCAGTGTCAAATCTGAAGGGATATTTGTGTTCTGCCATCCAGACTTTTAACTCTTTCAGCAACAATTTGACATTTCGCTTGTTGCCAATAAAGTTGTCATCCACCATGAATACACCCCGCCGCCAACCCAATTCATAGAGATAATCTAACTCTGCTAAAAGTTGGGCTGGCGTTTTGGTGCGCGGTTTGCGCCCGTAGAGAACAATAATGTCGCAAAATTCGCATTGGAAAGGACAGCCACGCGAAAACTGCACTGACATCATGTCATAAGCGTTCAGTTCTAATAAATCAAAGCGGGGTATTGGTGTGCTGGTGACATCAGGTTTTTCTGTGGCACGGAAAGTCCCAGAAGTGTCTCCCCGTTTAATTGCCTCAATAAACATGGGGAGAGTGATTTCCCCTTCATCCAGAATCAGAAAATCTGCGCCAACATTTTCAACTTCGTGAGGTACAGAGGTGGGGTAAGGGCCGCCAACTGCTACTAATTTCCCACGTTTTTTTGCTTCCTGAATTTGATCAAGTAAATCTTGTTTCTGGACAATCATCGCAGAGAGAATTACTATATCTGCCCATGCCCATTCTGCTTCTGTTGCAGCGCGGATGTTGCGATCTACCAATTTGAATTCCCATTCTTGGGGTAGAATCGCCGCTACTGTTACTAAACCTAAAGGTGGTAATAAAACCTTGCGATCGACTAACTCTAGGATTTTTTCATAAGACCAAAAGGTTTTGGGAAATATTGGATACACTAACAAGATTCGCATGTAGTATCAATCCTCACACTTTGATTGTTATCCCACTCTAACGAAAATAAAGAGTTATTGACTTTTTATTAAAGTTGTTTTATTTTACCATTCATATTTTTAACTCAAATGGGCGACTAGTACAGGACGGCGTAAATCCAGCTACCATCTCAATTAACCAGACAAGTTGCCCTGAGCAACTGGTTAAAGGTAGGTAAACTTTCGCCACACTTTACTAGGATTTCCTTAAAAAGACTCCCACATATATAAGAATTATTGTCATTTAGCTGTATCGTGAAAAGAGAAGCAAATTAGAAAACAAGTGTAGCGCTTCCGAATAAATCAATCAGATGATCGCACAATGGCTCTCAAAAGCTTTTGCACAAAGTTTCAGAATTCTCCTTACCGTTACATTTGTCAGTACTACATTTCCTGTGGTTGCATCCGAAGATAAGTCTAGTTCTAGTAATCAACGTAACCTCCTTAAAACTGAAATTACACAGCAGGATCTCAAAATCATTGAGCAATTAGTAGCTATTGCTGAACGCAACTCAGCCCAAGTGCTGGAAACAAAAGCTGCAATGGGATTGAATGCTTTTAGAGATGTCTTAGCTATCGAATTATCTCCGGCTTTAAGTACGATCTCAACATCACCGGATTCTCCATCTGAGCGCTCAAACAGCTTTTCCTTAACCGTCACAGTTGATCCGATTAAATTCATTAGTACTTTTCAGCACCTTCCTGTTTTGCAAGCTCGTTGGAAGGAAGCTAGACAGCAAAAAAGATTAGCTATCGTGCAATATTATGTTGCCTATCTCCAAGCTCGTCAAGCAGCTTTAATTGCTACTTATCAAATACAAAAAATTACTGGAAGTTCCAACATTGCCAGCCTTTATTCCCAAGCAACTTTTCCTAAGAATGTCAATCATCTTGCTAATCCTGATTACGTTGCAGCAGCAACGTCTATGTTAGAAGCAAACACACGCGAACGATTGACATTGGAAGAACTGGCAGCTTGTGTCGGCTTATCTTCGCAAGAAATGACCGCTATTATTAGCAAATAATAGATATTTTTCATACACGTTTAACACCGCTAATTTTCAAAACATCACTCATAGTTGCACAATAATTTAGCAAGCCAAAACTATCGGGATTGATGAATTTTTCATAAGTAAAATGCCGATAGTTCATGCAAAACCGATCCCAAGCGGCCATCCGAATGCGGAACAGAACAATAATCAAATTAGCCAATGCTATAGATATGGGAATGCGAAAGTAAATCTTTTTGCCCAGATAAGCACAAACTTGTTTTACTGCTTGATTAGCAGTTAATGGTGCTTGACCTAAAACAAGCCGACGTGGTTGATTATCTTTAGCAGGATGATCGATTAAATATTGCACTACAGTGGCAATATCTTGTGCGTGGATAAAGTGAAAACTGCCATCTGCTTCCAAAAAACGAATCAAATTAATATATTTCGTCACTTCTGGAATACCAGATGTGACAGCAGAATAAGGTTTATTCGCATCACCGCCCAATACTACAGTCGGAAAAACTGTGGTAATTTTGGGTGCGATCGCTAATTTTTCTTTTTTCTCTAAGCACTCATATTTAGAACGGATGTAATCTGTTCCAATTTCCCCGGCTTCTTTTAATGGTTGATTGTAGCGATCCAAAACGCTAGCTGTCGAAAAATAAATTACCTGCTGGCAACGTTCTGGATCTAGCAGTTCGAGTAATTCTATAGTCTTGACAACATTAATATCAAATGTCTCATCACCACCCCAAGCTGTAGCTGTGAGTACCGCTGTATCAATTGTGGATAGCAAATCGGCAAACTGGCGAATATTTTGCATATCACCTTGTAAAACGTTGATGCCTGAACGTGCCTTGGTATCAACTTGCAGTTTGCTTGGGTTTCTAACGAGTAGATACAGTTCGTGATTTGTTTCTTTAATTAAGGCTTCTGTTAAATAATGACCTACACAACCACTTGCACCAGTCACTAAAATCCGCTTCTGGCTCATAAAAAGTTTTTTAAAATTTAGGAGTTAAAACTAAAGAGTTAAGAATCAAGTTAAAAGTTCCGAATCAGGAGTTAAAAATCAAGTTATAAATGAGAAGTTAAAAATAACTCTGCACCTCACAACTGGTAACTGATAACTCCTAACTCATAACTCATAACTCATAACTCCTAACTCTTAACTCCTGCAAGATTCAATTCCTTTGCAGTTTCAAAGAAGAAAGCGACATTTTCTTCGGGAGTTTCTGGTAGGACACCGTGACCGAGATTGAGAATATGACCCCAATTGCCAGCTTTGCGAACGGTATCAAGAATGCGATCGCGGATAAACTGTTTAGAGCCGAATAGTACGCCTGGGTCAAGATTCCCTTGAACTTTCATTTGTTTACCCAATCTGGCTCTTGCGTCTGCCATATCCACTGCCCAGTCTACACTGACAATATCAGCCCCAGATTGTCCCATTCTTTCCAACACACCCGCACTACCGCTAACTAGCAAAATCAAAGGTGTATCGGGATGGGTTTGCTTGACTTGCTGGAAAACTCGCTGCTGATAGGGGAGAGCAAAAGTGTCATAATCTTGAGGACTCAATTGACCCGCCCAAGAATCGAACATTTGCACAACTTGAGCGCCACAGTCAATTTGGTAACGG
This sequence comes from Nostocales cyanobacterium LEGE 12452, assembly GCA_015206945.1. Lineage (GTDB taxonomy): Bacteria > Cyanobacteriota > Cyanobacteriia > Cyanobacteriales > Nostocaceae > Nostoc. The sequence continues at coordinate 55,749 of JADEXV010000008.1, forward strand.
GCATAAATGGCGATCGCATCTGCTAATTTAGCTAATAATTGATGCAGTATCACTGGGTCTGAGAATGCCATATTTTTGATGATGGAATAGGTTTTAGAACCTTTTCCTTCTACTGCATAAGCTGCTAATGTCCACGGCGCACCCACAAAGCCCAACACCGTTGACTTATCGCCTACTTCCGAACGCAGCGCTTGCAAAATTGTTTTGATAAATGGTAGAGCTGCTTCTGGTTCTAAAGGATGCAGAGCATCGATTTGTTCTTGAGTGCGGAGGGGCGAGTGAATAATTGGGCCTTTACCTTCGGCAATATCCATGTCAATCCCCAAACCAGGTAATGGGGTGACAATATCAGAAAATAAAATTACTCCGTCTGGTTGGAAAGCTCTCCAGGGTTGCAAAGAAACTTCAATTGCTACTTCTGGAATTTCGGAGCGATCGCGAAACGAAGGATACTTATCTCTTAAGTCTCGATATGCCTTCATATATCGTCCCGCTTGTCGCATCATCCATACAGGGGGACGATCTACTACTTCACCACGAGCAGCCCGTAAGAGATGAGGAGTCGTTGAATAAACACCCATTTATCACTTCATCCTAAGTCACAACTTTTATGCCACTGTTTAGCTTATCATTCTGGGATTACGCTTTATTAGCAAGTTGTCAGCAAAAGCCCTAGTCCCTTTACACCAAAGGGAAATCGGGTCGGAAATGGGATAAAACAAGAATTAACAAAGAAAGTGGAATATAAAAGAATTTCGTCACTCTTTTGTGTTGTCTCCACTATCTACTCTCTTAATTCCCTATGCAAACTGACTCTAACAGTCCCGACCATGTTGCATCTGCTAATAACGAGCCTAATCCAGGAAAGTATTTGATTCCGCGATCGCAGCGACAGAGGTTCTTTATTCAGTTTACCTTAATGACCCTCATCGGATGGGTTGTGGGTGGCGTTGCCAGTATTGCGTTAGAGAAAATTATTCTCCAAAGTCTCTCATCCAACGTTGCTAATCAACCACAAACATGGAGCATTTTGGTTAGAAGTCTTAGTAACGTTGTATTTGCCGTGATTTTCGCTGCTGACCAAGCCCTTGTCCTTTACCGATATTTACCGCGTTGGCAGTGGCTATTTGCTACTAGTGTCGGTTGGTTGATTGCCAACGGCGTTTCTACAGCCTGGATTAACTACATTTCAACCATTGCCTCATCATCTTCTGAAGATACTTTAATTTTTGGATTTTTGTCTGCGATCGCATATATAATTTCTGGAATTTGGCTAGGGCTTTGCCAATGGCTGGTATTGAGACGATATACAGCAAGCATTTGGTGGTGGAATTTTGTACCCTCAATCTCTTTCTTCTGGATCACTATTTTGGTTTGGCTGCTTTTTATTATGCAAAATTTGATTCCAGAAACCTACCGTACTCCCATACTATATTGGAGTGGGCAAGGACTTACAGCGGCGATTTTAGGAGCCATACCAGCAATTGGTTTGTGTACGTTAAAAAGAAATTTACATCCCAAAACTGGAGTTTCTTCCTGACTTTTACCGATATATTCTATAACCTTAATATTTATGACTTGCCCACGCATTCTCCAACTCGGTCAAAGTTATACATTTAGTAAGTATTTTGAATTACTATATACTCCAGGAGACATCTTGGCGGAACTGGGATGTAGCTACGAACCAGTCCTATTTATTTGTCATCCCAAATCAAATCTAAACGCTCTTGTGCTTTCTTAAGGGCTTTTTCAGCAGACTCTCCTAGTACTGTCGCTTCTATAGCTCGACCAAGACTTTCAGAAAGACGGCTATATCCAGCAATAACTGGTTGAGAACGTGCCACAGGTAATTGGTCAAAAAACACTTTTAATACTGGTTTTTCATTAATGAATTGCTGATAAGCTTTGCTTTGAGCCGATGTAAGGGTAACTGGCAAAAAACCCGTCCCTATACTCCATTCGGTTTGGAATTCCTCACTCAAAACATACTCTAAAAATTTGAATGCTGCTTGTTCTCTTGCTGGTGTGGTCTTCATCACAAAAAAATTTCCAGTACCTGTGACTGTAGCAGCTTTGACACCTGCTGGTATGGGTAATACCTGATGATCGACCTCAGATTTCATAATTAAAGTCCAAGGGCCTGTTATCTGCATCGCAACACGGCCTGTCAGAAAAGCTTCCTCTTCATAACCTCGTTCTGGGGCAGAAAGCATTACTGAACCATCTTTTATCAGGTCTTGCCAAAATTGTAAGGCCGCGATCGCACCTGCATTCGTTAAATTCGGGCGATTATTGATTATAATCTCGCCATCGGCACTAAATAAAAACGGCAACCAACTAATCACAGTCCATCCACCTTTTCCTAAAGGCAGTAACATTCCATACTGTTCGGGGCGACCATCCCCATTGCTGTCTATAGTTAATTTTTTGGCAACTTGTCTCAATTCATCCCAAGTTTTGGGTATTTCTGTAATTCCCGCAGCTTCAAAAAGTTTAGGACGGTAAAAAATCCCAATATTACTGGTGTGCATTGGCACTGACCAAATATGACCATCTAACTGCATTTCTGACAATAAGTTAGGTCTAATGTCTGACTTGAAGGGCGATTTATCCAACCAATCTTCTAAAGGCCGAAGTGCGCCTAATTCCACAAATTGACCTGTATATTCAGGGTGGAATGACAGGATATCTGGGGGCACATTAGCAACAACTGATGTTAATATTTTTGGTAAATTAGGTTCTGGTTCAAACATAGACTCAACCTGAATATCAGGATGAGTTTGATTAAATTTATCTACTAATTTTTCAAAAATCTCTCGATGTGAAGGTGGATTAATAGCTTGCCAAAGTGCCAGATGAATTACCCCGTCGTCCTTTTGTCTAATTCCCTGGCAACTAGATAAAAATATCAGAGATAAACTCAGAATAATTCCTAAAATTGAAAGCCGCTTGCCGGATTTTATCAATAAATACCAAAAATCTCTAATTTTAGAATTTATAAAATTAATATTCATACAAAGTTTTTAGATATATAGGTCATTTAGCATATTATTCCTAGTTAAACTTATCGATAAATAACTTGCTGAATTAAACTTTCTAACTGGTTAGCACAGCTAGGTTCACTAAAAAATTGTGCAATTTGCTCAGAGCGATCGATCTTTTGCTGAGGAGTTTTCACACAATCAATAATTGCTGCTGCTAATGCATTTACATCACTTGGTGGCACTAAAGTTCCACATTCCAATACTTCAGAAATCTCACGAGGACCAACTGGACAGTCACTCGCAATAAACGTTACTCCACTAGCTACTGCTTCTACAATCACCATACCAAATCCTTCAAAATGAGAGGCAAGTATAACTGCTCTAGACAGTGAGAAATAAGCTCTAGGATTGGGAACAGATCCTGTAAAGAGAACAATGTGACGAATGCCTAAAGAATTTGCTAAAGCTTGTATATCCGTTTCTAAATCACCGTCTCCTAGCAAAATCAACCGGATATTTGAGTAAGCTTCACTAGCTTTAGCAAATGCCTTGAGTAAAGTTTTATGGTCTTTTTGATAATGAAATCTAGCCGCACAGACAAAGGTAATTAACTCAGGATTATTTAACCAAGACTTAGCTGTAGAGTTGAGAGGTGGGTTATTTAGATCGGGTATTGCTGGATTGTAAGATATTGCTATTCGAGGATGAGTCAATCCAAGTTGTAAAAATCTCTGAGCAAGAGTTTTACAAACAAAAACTAGACCACTAGCTTGTTTAATAGCAGCTAGATTGATCCAACTATCAATACTGATAGACAAGTTTTGAATCGCTGCTTTGATTGAGTCTGTTTTGACTTTAACCTGTGATTCAGCAATATAATCAGTGTGAATATAGCTGATGTATGGGATAGATAAACTTCCAGGGATGAATTGAGAGATATAATACAGTTTGGTAATAAATGCAGTATGACAAATAATGAGATCGGGTTTTAGGTTATTAATAACTTTACTGAGTTTTTTAGCTATTAATATTTGGTGTATTGCTCCGCCAATATAAAATTGAGAGCCTGCAACTCTCATGATAATCACTTGTTTAGCAGCTTTAAAGTCTACTGCCCATAATGAATCTAAATATGTTAGCACCACAGTAGAAACTTTATAACCAGCCTTTACTTGGGAGGATATTAGGGAATCCGCAGTTCTTGCCGCTCCCCCAATATTATTCATAATAATATGGCAAATATGCATATTTAAAGGTTGACTGCCGATTTGTAGAGTAGTAGCTTAAACCAAATTTACTAGGTTATTAAATCTGAAAAATTCTTAGTAACGCTAGTTTCTCCTCTTGTATAAAGGTAGGTTGCCGGTTCAGTTATTTTTTGAGTTCGGAAGATTTTTTCTGCCCGTGCCCAAAAGTCTGTATCTTCCCCATAAACAAAATGTTTAAATCCTTGTAATTTAAAAAAGACATGTCTTGCCCCAAAAAATGTTGGGCCTAAAATACATTCTCGGATATTAATTTTTTGACCAGTATTATAATAATCTGCTACCCAAATCTCTTCTTCAGTTGTAAATCCCCCTTCAATCAAATCAATTTCTGGATGACTTTTCATGTATTCAAGACGCGATTCCAAATGACATGGTTTGTATGTATCGTCGCTGTCAAGAAATGTGATATATTTGCCAAAAGATGCCTGAATTCCCGCGTTTTTAGCATAACACTGCTTCTTATTGCGGTGTTTCAGATAACGGATATTGTTAAATTTGTCAACGTAAGTATTAACAATTTCAAAAGTATTATCTTGGCTTCCATCATCAACTATAATCAGTTCCCAATCTTTAAAAGTCTGATTAATAACACTATCAATACACTGATTTAGATATTTTGCTCTGTTGTAAGTACAAAGGACAATTGATATTTCAGGAATGATATCAAAGATTATGGGACTCATAGATAAATGTCAGTTTTGTAACTAGGTAAAAATATTTTAACCTATAACAATTGCATCATAACCTAGTAATGATGCGATTTTATGATTGATTGGTTGATATTTAATATACCAAAATCAGAGCCAATCGAATTGCTCAAACCAGCCAAGCGATCGCACAACACTTCTTAAAGGGGTTTTTGTCTTAAACCGCTAGATAACTCCTATTAAGTGGAAGTTTGCAGAAAAGAATCTGATATTAGTCTAAAATAGAAAACACTGATAAAAATATCTCAATTTATGTTTAGACTTCCACTTCCACCTTTTTTAAGAGATTCTTGGCAAAATTCATTTAATTTAAAACAGCATTTACAAGAATTTTTGCATTTAGATTCAGAAACACTAGAGAATAAGTTAGTTGCGGCTATGCAACAGATGGCTGAATTAGGCCACAAAGATTTTGATTGGGAAACAGCAACTGATTTTTATCGTGACAAGGTGGGAGAGGTTTATTTATTTGAGTTGGGAGCTTGGCATTTAGAATGCAATGAAAATATTGAAAATACGTTGTTTTTAATTGCGGATTATGCTCAGGGTCGGGTATTAGATTTTGGCGGGGGAATTGGTACTCATACCATTTGTGCAGCGCTTTGTCCTCAAGTTGAGCAAGTGATATACTGTGATATTAATCCTATTAATCTTGATTTTGTTCGTTATCGTGCAGCACAGTTGGGGCTAAGTCAAAAAATCATTTTTTGTGTTGATATACCTGCTAAAGAAACTTTTAATACAATCATTTCCTTTGATGTTATAGAACACTTGCCAGACCCCAGTCAGCAGTTACTAAAGTTTCATAAAGCCTTAACACCGGAAGGTAAAATTATCCTGAACTGGCATTTTTTTAAGGGCTTTAATCAAGATTACCCTTTTCACATCGATGATCCTCAAGTAGTAGAAACATTCTTCAAGACAATTCAGACTAACTTCTTAGAAATTTTTCACCCTTATTACAGCACAGCTCGTTGTTACCGTAAGTGGATAATGTAATAAGTTCTGCCTTTAGCGATTGCTTGACTCCCCAAAAGCAAAATGTTTGCAGTATGGCAAATAGCTGAAAAAGCTTCATAGACTAACATGGGTATCATACCAAGGTTCTTTGATATTGAGCATTTCTAAGAGCATCTTTCCCAACCAGAAGCGGTAAAAAACTCCCTTGACTCCGAATATTCTGTAATTTAAAAAAATGCGTTTGTACACTTTGATTGCTTCACTCTCCGAAAACCAAATACCTGGTGTTTCTTCTCCAAAGAGTCCACTAGCACCAAATTCAAACTGATGTGGAATATAATTCCCTTCTTTTGCCAACAAAGGACAGGCTTGTTGGGGTACTTTCTCTTGGTTGATAACTTTGAACTTGTGATAACCGAGTTCTCTTAACAAATCAAACTCGTCCATAAGGCTTTGCCAAGAGGCCTTTGTTGATTCTATGGATAGGAACTGCGGTTTAGTGTCAAACTGCCGTAATGCCTGTACGCACAATATATCAGCACCTTCAATATCAACTTTCAGATAATAGGGAATTCCAAACTCCTCTAAGATATTTTCAAATCTGCGCCCTTCTACAGTCATCTCAATGGAATGTGTACCAAAAATACTTTCACCCTGACGGGCCCAATCTGCTGAAGTCGTACCCCAAAAACTTCTGTTTAAGTTAGCATAAAAGGTTATTGGCTCATCTTTTGGTGATACAGCAATATTTAGGAGAGTAAGTTGACCATTTTCTATATATGAATTTAGTCGCTTTTTTGTAGATTCGTAAATATCAGGATGAGCCTCAATGCCAACAACTCGAAAGCCTTTTTTTAAGTAAAACTCTGTATCCTGACCTGTGTGAACACCAACATCAATTATTAAGTTTTTGTCCATAAATTACGTTTTCTTTGAATAATTATCGTAAGTGTTCAAACATATAATACTTTACACTATTTATAGTTTTTTTATACGAAAATGTTTCCAAAAAAAACTTTTGATGCAATCACCTACTTTGACCTTTTAGAACATTTAACGTTAAGCGGATCAGATTTTAACTTAATGGGGATGGGGATGCGCGATCGCTAATATTCCTGCATCTCCATCTAAAGTTACTTCTACACCCACTGGTAAGGCTGCATTGGGATTATCATGGCCAAAAGGCAAGTCGGAGACAATCGGAATCCCCAAATCACCCAAGCGATCGCGCAATACTTCTTCTACACTAAAACTAGATATAGTTGGTGGCGCTTCACAGCGAGTAAAACCGCCCAACGCGATACCGCAGACTTGAGAAAAAGCACCACTCAAACGCCACTGCGTCAGCATCCTATCGATACGATAAGGTGCTTCGGTAACATCCTCGAAGGCCAGAATCACACCATCCAGATGTGGCAAGATTGGTGTACCCAAAAGGTGAGTAGCTACCGTTAGATTACCTGGTAACAAAGTACCATTAACCACACCACCACCCCAACCGCAACCTTTGAGAGGGGTGAAAGAACTACCTTCTACCCAATCAAATAATCGCTTAATAGACCAATCTGACTCATCTGCCAAAGTTGTCATTACAGGACCGTGAACGCCGGAAATTCCTGCTGTATAAAGACTCCATAATAAAGCTGTGATATCAGAAAAGCCTATGAGCCACTTGGGAAGCGCTGAGTTTGGCCAATTCCAACTTTCTAAGATGCGGGTGCTGCCAAAACCACCTCTGGCACAGAGAATCCCACGACAATCAGGATCTTGCCATGCTGCTGCTAGCTGTTGACGGCGATTTTCGTCTGTCCCTGCTAGATAACCCCATTTGTCATCTATCTGGGGACTGACTTTTAATTGATAACCACGCGATCGCCAAATTTCTAGACTCTGTTTAAATTCCTCGAATTCTCGCAAAGCACCACTAGGGGCAATTACTCGTAGTAAGTCTCCAGGTTTTAGGGGCGGTGGTAAGATTTTGGCTGGCATGAAAAAAGTTATGAGTCAAAAGTATAATATTAACAATGCTGCAACTGTGTCAACAACACAACAACTTCATCAATTGCCTGCCGTATAACTGTTGCAGACTGATCCGACTGATTCACGATAATACTAAAAGCTAGCGGCTCATACTTTGGCGCATTCATATATCCAGATAGAGAAACTACCCCCGTTAACGTACCTGTTTTTGCTTGCACAATGCCCTCAGCAGGTGTTTCTTGAAAGCGGCCTTTTAGAGTTCCACTTTTACCCGCCACAGGTAAAGATGCCCGATATATATAGGCTGTTGGTGTTCTTGCAATTGCCCGCAAAGTTTGTACAAAAGCTTCTGGTGTTACTAAGTTACGACGTGATAAACCTGAACCATCTACTAAAATGTAATTAGCTGGATCGACCCCCAATTTAGTTAAACTTGCTTTGATAACTTCTAAACCGACATTAGCATTAGTCTGATTTTTTATTCTGGTTTTTTTCACAGCTAATGCTCTCAGCACTGATTCAGCATAAAGATTATTACTATTTAAATTAGTTTCTGCTAATAATTCAGCTAAAGGTGGCGATTCGACAAATGCGATTTCCTGTTGATTCACACCACCATTTACTACTAATGTTTGTCCCAAGTTAATTTTTTCTGTTGCTAAAGCACTACGGAAGCGTCGTAAGAAGTAATAATTAGGGTCAACTACAGGCAAATCTATTAAAGAGGGTTCAGAATTCGTTGCCAGTTGTCCTTGAATTCGTAATACTGTTCCTGACAATTCGCGGGTAACGTTAACGTAGTTCGGTTGATTTTGGGGAACGGTTACTGACTGATTAATTATCCGCCACTGTTTCGCTTCACTAGCATCAGTCCATACGACTTGTAAAGATTTACCTACAGCTTGCGGTATAAGTTTTAAGCTAAAAATATTTTGATTCAGAATAAAGCTGTTAACTGGTGCGCCATAGTCTGACTGAACATCTTCCCATTGCCAGGTGGGGTTAACAATATCACCTTGAATATAACTATCATCAGCAATCAATTGCTGAATTTGGGTAATACCTTTCTTTTTTAGCTGCTGTGCCAATTTTCGCAGTTCAGTATCGCTTAAGCTAGGATCTCCCCTACCGACAACACGTAAAACACCATTGCCATTCTGATAAATAGAGGTGCGAATCCGAAAATTAGCACCCAATTCCTGCAAAGCAGCTGCTGTTGTCAGCAATTTGACGTTAGACGCAGGAGTAAAATATTTTTGAGCATCTCGACTGTAAAGAGTTGGCCCCGTTGACAGAGGTTGTATCAAAATTCCCCAGCGCCCCCGACTAAATAAGGGACGATTGATTACAGCATCTATAGCTGTTCCCAGTTGGCTAGAGCAAATTGATTTTGTGGTAGTTGTCGGTGCAACTGGGGTTTGTGCTTTCGCAACTCTAGAACTAAATCCTATCTGGCTAGTCAAAAATATTAATAAAACACCCAGTGGTTGATTTAAAGTCTTAAGTCTCACCAATTTTCCTTATCCCAAAGACAGATATTTTTACCTTCCAAACAATTTCCTTCCGGAGAGAGAAGAATTGGCTCAGTAAAGTTACTTAATTAGTATAGGGAAGATGTTCACATGTTTCATAGATAGGCGAGCGCACAAACATAATTTATGGGACTACAAAATCGAAACCTAAGTCAACCTGCATATACAGAAATACGAAATCGAGGCAATGGTGTGAGTACATTTTTATCTGGTGTAGCTGTATTACTCTCTACTTTGGCTTTGGGATGTAGCGGCTATGTAGCTTATGAAGTTTTTACGTTGCGGCAGACACTAAATGCTACTAGTACAGCCAGTAACACCATTCCCACTCAAGTCCCAAGTCCTACAATTACAACTTCTCCACAAGCAACAGCCTCACCATCCCCAGCTAGTGCTACAACATCAGCAATTAGCCCTGGCCAATTTGTGCAGCCTGCTTTTGGCAAAAAGGCAGAAGTTGAGTTACTTTCAGCAAAACGAATTAAAGATCCAGAAACTGGAAACCGTGATGTGGTAAATCTGCAAATGCGGATTCGTCGCCTTGCCACAGACGGAGTTGTTGGTAGCGATATTATCTCGGTGGCTAGTACAACAGCCCGCAATCCTGACACTAGCGTAACCTACAAAGGAGTTGCTCTTAATCGCTCAACAGGAAGCGTTTCTTTGTTCCAAGTACGTCCACAAGCCTCCGCAGATGCTTATATCTGGCTAAGAGTTCCCGATGGGATCAATAATTTGGACATTTTTGTGCCAGATACAGCCGCATTTAAAAATGTACCAATTTCATCTTAGTTAGCTAACTGATATCAAATAACTCCCCATCTAGGGGAGCTATTAGTCGTTGATTGTACAAGATAATGCTTTACTTCTCTAAACAGTAGCCTGCAACCGGGAGCAGCAGTCTGAGAGATAACCAAATTTCCAAAACACTTTTTAATTACTTTCTCTTTCACTCCAAGAGCAATGTCGTTGACTGCCATTGATGCAGTTTTAGTGTTGCTTCTAACTGTGTTTGAAGTTCTTTATTAACCTTTGCTAAAAGTGTATTCTAAAATAATTTTAAATAAATAATAATTTTAACTTCACAAGGTTAGCGAATAGGTAACAGGGGATTCTAATTAGTATCAATTGTCCAACATAGAAAAGAACCAGATGCACTAATATCAGCAGTTTTGCAGCATAACTGTAATTTTCAGCAGTAATCAGGGAAATATAAGTTTGATTAACTTTGCAATTATCGCAATGCTGATTCGGGGTGTTATCAGAAATGTTAACTCAAGGTTAAGGATTTAAACTATGTTGGCAATGCATAGCATGACAAATGCTAATAATTTGAACTTGCAATTAGAGTCCACTTTGCAAGAATTACCACTTTGGTCTGTTTACGTCGAAGCAGATAGTCCAGCAAATGATTTGAATACACTCTTTAAGCAAGAGCCTTTATTACCAGGTATTATCCTGGTGAAAAATCATGACTATCTGGGGATGATTTCTCGACAAAGATTTTTTGAACACATGAGTCGTCCTTATAGTTTCCCGCTATTTTCTAAACGACCTGCGATTAATCTGATTAACTTTCTTCAGCCAGATGTGTGTATAATTTCTGAGAATACGCTCATTGTAGAAGCAAATAAGCTAGCTTTGCAGCGAGAACCTCAATTTGTATATGAGCCAATTTTAATAAAAACTCAGGCAGGTAGTTATAAGCTACTCGATTTCCATCATTTACTTTTAGCTTATTCCCAAATTCATATTTTAACATTAGCTCAACTAGAGAAAGTAGAAGAACAATCTAGAATCGCTAAAGTAGGTTTTCGTACCCTTAAGAATAACTATGCGCGATTAATTCAAAATGAAAAAATGGCTGCTTTGGGACAACTCGTTGCTGGCATTGCACACGAAATCAATAACCCTGTGAACTTTATCGCAGGCAACCTTGTTTATGCGCTCAACTACACCCAAGATTTACTACAATTAATTAGCCTATACCAACACCATTATCCTGTACCAGTGGCAGAAATTGAAGCTGCGATCGCAGAAATGGAACTAGAATTTTTAACTGCTGATTACCTCAAGCTTCTTGATTCTATGAAGTTTGGTACTGAGCGTATCCAAGAGATAGTTCTTTCATTACGCAACTTCTCTCGCCTGGATGAATCTGACAAAAAGATAGTTGATATTCATGAAGGAATTGATAGTACTCTAATAATATTACAAAGCCGTCTTCTAAATCAAGAAACAGGTCAGATAATTACTATTGATAAAGAATATGGAAATCTCCCACTAGTAGAATGCTATGCTGGGTTAATAAATCAAGTATTTATGAATATTTTAGCAAATGCAATTGATGCTATCGCCGAGAGTTTTGAATCAGCTTCTTCAACTCTAAAATCACCTGTAATTCGTATTCTTACTGAAGTCACAGACAATCGGCAAGTAGTTATTCGCATTGCCGATAATGGTACTGGAATTCCCAAGGATATACAAAAGCGATTATTTGACCCCTTCTTCACCACTAAACCCGTCGGTAAAGGCACTGGATTGGGGCTATCTATTAGCTATCAAATTGTTGTAGAAAAACATTGTGGTCAACTGCAATGTATATCTACCATAAAAGAAGGAACCGAGTTTGTTATTACAATTCCTGTCAAACTTAATTCCTGACAAGTTAGTGAAAAAACCTCTATTTTAGGTAAAAAGTAATCGCTCAAGGATATTTTACCTTCTTGTTCGACTACTACGACGTGTAGGTGGCTGTGGTGGAGGTGGTTCCTGAGATTTTAGCTTGTCATCATCAGTCAAAAATTCTACATGAAAACCCTTTTGGTGATAGTGCCAACCCAAGATGACAATACTAGCATCACCCATAGAAGTCTCTTGCACAGCCTGAATGGGAAATTGAGCCGCTAAACTTTTTAGTGCTGCTGCCTCCCAAAGCACAATCTGCTCACTAAAAGCCGCCCAAGGTGTCGTTTCATCAGCAGCATAAGTTATGATTTCGGCAAATTTTTGAGCTGTTGGAAACTTATTTATCGTATTTATTTTAGCTTGTGAAATGTGATTACCTGTTTCTATAACACTCGCTAAAGGAAGTACTAGCGTTGTTGATTTGTCAATTTCTGCTTGAATTTTCTGATTTACGCGCTCAAAATTCCATTCATTATTACCAGCAGTTTCTCTACCTGGAACTTGTAACCAAACACATAAAAGCGATGTATCGATTAGTAGCACCTTTCTCATATTAGTAACTATTCATTATGAGAAAGGCTTCTTTCAATTGCACCCTTAGTTGTCATATCACCCAAAGAATATGATGCAAATAGCTTAGAAAAATTATCAATATCTTCTAAAAGAGTAAGCTTACTTTCTCCAGTTTCTTTATCGCGGTGTGCGACAACCACAAAAGGAACTATTTCTGGGCCTAAAGCATCAAGTAAAGCTGGGTTATGCGTAGTAAGTAAAATATCAATTTTTCTTTTCTGACCAATCTCTCGTAGTATTCTTACCAACAATCCTGCACGCGAGGGATGAAGCCCGTTATCTATTTCTTCAATTACTATTTGACTACCTTCTGGTCGAGTAAGTAGTGCTGTGATAATTGCTAGAAAACGCAAAGTTCCATCTGACATACTTCTAGCATCTATTTCTGTAATGTGACCAGGTTTCCATTCTTCTTGAGAGTAGAGCATGGCATCAGTATGAAATCTACCTACTTTTTGCGCCCAGACTTTTTGTATATCGCCTTCTGGTAGCTCTTTAATGTAGTTGGATAGAGCTGCTTCAACTTCTGCTTTCCGTTTCTTAGATAATCCAGCTAGTATACCAGCTATATTTGAAGCATCAGTTTCTAGCTTTTCCCCAATTGGTGAGTAAGACCGCATTTTAGAGGGAATGGGGTTTAAAATAAAAATATTCTTAAGATATTCATAAAATATATATATTTTTTTATATTTCGTCATCTTAGAAGTTGAGTCCCTGTCAACAGACATAGCATTGGCAAGTTGTGGTTGAGTAGGCAATAAATCATTTTGAAGAATATATGTTTCGTTTTTAGTATGAATATATGTTTCGTTTTCATTTAAAAACGAAGCTCTTATATTGTCTAGCTGGATAGGCTTTTCCTTATAATAATTTTGAGCTTCTTGACAAATTATAGATTCTTCTAAAACTTGAAGGTAAGGTTTTGTCTTTACTGTGATAGCGTAAATATAATCAGTATTAATATCTTGACCTTGTATAACAGCCTTTAATGTAAATTTTCTTTCAGGTTTAAATGCAGCCCATTCTACACCTCCTCTAATCGAAGGTAGCATTGAATCACCTACTAAAGCTGGTTTAATATCCTGCCTTATAAAAGTTATTTGTAAAAATTCTAAAGCTTCAACTACATTAGATTTACCACTTGCATTTGTACCAATCAGAACAGTCAACGGGTCAAGTGGAAGCTCGGCATAACGAAAACTTTTCCAATTTTCTAAGATGAGTTGCTTAAGCATGATCAACTCCAAAACTTTACCTACTTAAATTTAGCTCCTAACAGTAGCGTTGGCAAAGCCTGCGGCAGGCACCGCACAATTTTTTTATCCTTCAACAGCCCACCCAAAAAACAGCAAAGCCAGCAGACAAAGTAAAAAAATGCGTAATTACTCTATCTAACTGGCTACATCTCACTATGATTTTGACGATTTATTTTTCTGGCGGTAAATCTACACTGTAAACAGTCTTCCCAGCCAAGTTACGCAATGTTACCGTCATCACCTTTGTATTTCCATCAATTTTAACTCCTCCAAAGAATTGCAAACCTTCACTTGGCGGTCGATTTGCTTTTGTACCTGGAGGAAGACTTTGAAATACTAATTGTGGGCCAAAAGTATTTTCTAATTCATTTGGCCCAAATGTACCAGAGTTAAGCGGCCCGGCAACAAACTCCCAAAAAGGCTTAAAGTCAGTAAACTGTGCTTTAGCGGGGTCGTAATAGTGGGCTGCTGCATAATGTACATCAGCAGTTAACCAAACAACATTCTGGATATTCTTGTTTTTGATAAATCGTAGTAAATCGGCAAGTTCTAATTCTCTTCCTAAAGCTGGGCCATCTCCATTAGCCCAAGCTTCAAAATTAGTGCTACCGTCTCGAATTATCAGCCCCAGAGGCATATCACTAGCAATCACTTTCCATGTTGCTTTTGATGACAGCAATTGCCTTTTCAACCATTGCACTTGTTTTTTGCTCAAAAAGTCTGTTTTTTTACTTGGTACTGGCTGATTATTGGGAGAGTTTGGCCCCCGGTAAGTGCGCTCATCCAGCATGAAAATGTCTAATAATGGGCCGTAGTTGAAAGAGCGATAAATTTTCGCTTGCTCTGAATTATTGCTTTCATATCCAATAGGCAGATATTCTAAAAATGCTTGTCTTGCCCTTTGAGCTAGCAAGTTAACATCCTTAACTGTATAACGGTCATCACTTAGAAATTCACCAGGATACCAGTTATTTGTGGTTTCGTGGTCGTCCCACTGCGCCAATATGGGAACTTCAGCATTGAAACGCTTGATGTTTTTATCCAGCAAATTGTAAATATAGTTGCCACGAAATTCTGTGAGGGTTTCTGCTACTTTGGATTTTTCTGGTGTGGTGATGTTTTTCCAAATTGTGCCGTCGTCTAAAGTTACTTCTGATTGAATGGGACCATCAGCATAAATATTGTCGCCTGAATGGATGAAAAAGTCGGGATGAAGTTGGCGCATAGTTTCGTAAATTTTCATCCCACCAAAATCAGGATTAATACCCCATCCTTGACCGGCGGTGTCGCCACCCCAAACAAAGAATATATCTCGTCCAGATTTGGGGGGAGTTCGGAAATTACCATAAAAAGGAGCGCTGTAGGTGCGTTGATAATCTAAATCTTGGAAAATCACCCGATAAAATAATTTTTGGTCTGGTGGTAGATTCTTCAGATAAAGTCGTGCTGTAAAGTCGCTATTTTTTAAAGCATTAGGCTCGACAACTCGCTGCACATTGCGAAAAGATTCGCTGGTAGAATATTCTACAATCATTTTGGCGGGGCGATCGCTCCGACTCCAAATCACAATGCTATCGTTAGATATATCTCCGCTAGCTACACCATAAGGTATGCCAGGACGCATTTTATCAGAGGTGATAATTGCAGGTGCTTTGCCAAAAACTGGGGATTTAGCGACAAAATTTGTGGAAATAATTCCACCAGCAGTAATAGCTGAATGTAGCAAAAACTGACGCCGATTTAGCTTCAATGGGTGATGAGATTCCATACTAAATAACAGCAACCTTAAACTAAAGTATTACAGGATAAGTGTTTACCACACCTTGTTATGTCAACAAGTAAAGATTGAGTTATCTAAGGGTTAATAAAATATATTTAGTTTGATGTAATCAAAATGGTAGTCTTGATTATGAACTGGTGTAAGCAAATTCATCCATGATCGAACAGAAAAGTATACAGAGCAACTAAATTTATTTATGAGCTGGTTAATTTTTAATTTTTAATTTTTAATTCGGAGCGAAGCGACGTGACTGCTGCTGTCTTTCTAGAAAATGTCTACAAGTTTTACAACAATGTACCTGTAGTCAATGACCTGTCATTCCAAATTGAAGCGGGGGAGATATTTGCTCTACTTGGCCCGAACGGTGCGGGTAAATCAACCACGATTCGGATGCTGACTACACTCACAAAACCGTCCCAAGGACGCATAGAAGTAGGTGGATATGATGTGATAAGGCAAGCAACGCTGGCAAAACAGAGTATTGGTGTAGTCTTGCAACAAGTCAGTGTGGATAACGATTTAACCGTCTGGGAAAATATGGAACTGCACGGGAGGCTACATCACATTAGTAACCCGCAACGACAAAAATTGATTAATCAATGGCTAGAGTATGTTGAGCTAGCAGAAAAACGTGATGATTTGGTAAAAACCCTGTCTGGGGGTATGAAACGACGGTTGCAAATTGCGAGAGCTTTATTGCATCAACCGCAAATTTTGTTTTTAGATGAACCAACCGTAGGACTAGACCCCCAAACCAGGCGACGCCTCTGGGAAATTATTCGAGATTTAAATAAACAAGGGATGACGATGCTACTAACGACCCATTATATGGATGAGGTCGAATTTTTGTGCGATGCCTTTGGTTCTACCAAGCCAGGACGCATCGGTATTATGGATAGCGGTAAGCTGATTTCTTTGGGAACTTTACAACAGCTGCGTTCTGCTCACGGTGAAGGTTTGGTGATGAAACAATTAGGTGTATCTAATGTCGGAAGTGATGGCGCTCGTAATTGGGAATATCTGTTTTTCCCATCCTTGGAAGCAGCAAATATCTACTTGAATGAACAGCCCGATAAAACTGGAATGATGGTGCGTCCCTCTAATCTGGAAGATATTTTTGTGGAATTAACGGGACGCCAGTTAGATTAACCTCATCCTCCTAACTGCCGCAGCATGGCTTCTACCCTTTCTACGCCATCTGAGTCATTACGCCGTCTGTATAAGTCACGGGCTTTCTGAAGCAAGCTGTTTGCTTGTTTGGCTTGTCGTCGCTGTTTATACATCGAACCCATCAACTCATAAGTCTGGGCGTTGTTTTTATCCAAGTCGATTGCTTGTTGGTATGCCCAGGTAGCAGCAGTATAGTCTCCCATACGAGATTGGGTTACAGCCAATCCTAAATAGGCGTTGACGTTGTTACGGTTCAGCTGTATGGCACGACGATAACCTTCCTTTGCCCCACGTGTGTCGCCCAAATTGGCTTTGATGTAACCCACAGCGTAGTAAAAATCACTATTGTTAGGACTGATGCCGATTGCTTTACGATAAGCTGCTAATGCTGCCTGGTAATTTCCCTGTTGAGCGTATAAATACCCAATACCTGAATGGATTTTAGCATTCTTGGGGTCTATACTAGCTGCTTGCTGATAAACAGCGATCGCACCACCATAATCCCCAGCATTCACTAACCTCCGTCCTTCCTCCAGTAATTGCTTTAGCTCTGGGTTTTTGGCTTGCGCCACTAATACCTGAGCCTGAGCTACTGAAGGTATGGTGAAAGTAAAACATCCTAGTAACACCACACTAAACACGAATGATGTTGGCTTGTACACAGTAAATTTCCTGAAATTTTAGAGGACTTTTTTCTTGTACATTAAAACAAAAATATGGACTTTTGAAAACTGTATTTCTTCGTATTGATTCAGATGTTAATAGTTCATTTTATTTTCCTTTACATTTAGCACTACATAACAGAGTTTTTACTGAATGATGAAGTACAAGCGATCGGTGAGCAAGTGAAAATACCTTATATATAAACTAGTACCATAGCAAAATAACACCTATTCTAATCAGTAGTTATACGTATTACCCGGAAAAACCCAACAGGCATCTGACTTAATCCTAGATTCTGATGCAGCAAGCTTATAGGCTTTGACACTTATTCCTATTTTTTTCATTTCAGAATTTGCTGACTCTGTATACAACTTTTTTCTGACATTTTTAATCCTTGATACCACCCTTTGAGAAGTTATCATCCAGACATTTACATCCTTTTTGGATCGTTCAAAGGTAATATAAATCTAAACTGTAAAATACTCCATTAATGTGTTTAGAACAACACTAAAGCTCAAAGCACAATCTAAAATTGTCTGAAAGGATGTTTATCCAACCTGTATTCTGCAATAATAGTTACAATTATTAAAATATTTTGATAAATACTTTAATAATAAATAAGATATATTCCATATTAGGAGGTTAATTTATGATTATAACTACCACTGATGTAATTCAAGGAGCTGTGATTGAGTCATATTTAGGCATTGTGACAGCAGAGGTCGTCTACGGCAGCAATTTCTTGCGGGATTTTTTGGCTGGTATTCGAGATATTATCGGTGGACGCACTGGTAGCTATGAGCGTCTATTTGAGCAGGGTCAACGTAAGGCACTAGAAGAATTAGAACAACGCGCACAACGTTTAGGAGCAAATGCTGTAATTGGGATTGAAATTGATACTGGCACAATAAATCTTGACCAGTCAGGAGTGCTTTTGCTGATTACTGCCACAGGCACTGCTGTGAGGATGCGTTAGTTTTTGATGATTTTTACTTTTGACAATCATTACAAAGTTTTAATTAGATTAAGTCTAGTTCATACATAGCTAAAGCTGGTCTATGATAGCTATCTAATAGATGATAGCTAGCTAATATTTGCAATCTTAAGTTAAGAATTTTTATTTATATGGAAAATTTAGAAAAAATTCTTAATGCATAAATAAGTACTAAATTATATTAATACCAATTTAATATGAAGCTGCATATAATAGAGGGAAGCAAACTTGATAAATTTGAATACTCATGAGCCGTCCTTTTGAGATTGAAATCGCAGAGAGCGAAGAAGAACTAAAAAAACGTCTGCAAA
>JADEXV010000489.1 GCA_015206945.1 Nostocales cyanobacterium LEGE 12452
ACCTTGGGTCGCCAAAAGCAATTCTATCCCAGCGTTGAGCATGAATTCTTATTGGATTTTCCACTCTCTCTTGCACCCTCAAATCCCTGACCCTAGTAGTTTACTTCGACTTGTGTGTACACCGTAGCCTTTATAAGGGGGGATTAAGGGGGGTAAATCTAGGGTTTGGGCTTCATTACCAAGATGCGTGTACACCGTAGCTTCTTAGGAGAGAGTTAGAGAGAAGTAGGGAAAAGGTTGGAGATTAAGTAGACTCAATTGCAAACCCCTATATAAACCTGGGTTAGAAACTATCAAAACATCCAAAAGGCTAAGTCAAAATTCCCCTTAATATATTTGTCTAAACCCTTGCCAAAAATGTAAATACCTTTTGGTAATCAACAAGTAAAAACGTATATTTGTACAAGGGTTATAGCTAATATAGTTCTACTAAATATAAGATAATATAATTTGAAGACTAGGGAATGTTTAGTGTAATAACTTTCATGCCCTAGTTGATATTTAGCGATTTAATTCAAAGAGAAACCTTGCTATTAATCGGTTGATCCAACCATTGATAAGGGCGATATTCTACTAAGCGGATATTCCAAGGCCCTTTAACGCGATAGCTGACACCGCGCCAGGTGACTGTTGATGTCCACAGGGATGATAGCATCGCTAACCCATAAACCCACTGTGTCAACGGAATTCCAATCAACATTTTAATGATTGTAGCAGCTGATAATTTGGCGTAGACGTGGAACGGCTTGCCGGTAGGCATCGCCTGGTCATTAGAGCGAACCACTCGCTGTATCTCTAATTCCAACACCAGCATTATCAAGAGTAATCCGACAGTGTAAACTCCATAGCAGACTAACAACACAGCCGCAGCTTCCCATTTTCCCTCTAACAACGACTCTAGAACTAACACGATCAGTAGAGTCGGAAACAAAATGCTAGAAACAGCTTCACTAACAAGAGCCAACCAACGGGGATGATACAGTCGAGAAAAAAGGATAAGCCGCTTGAGATAGTCTATTAAATTGAATAAATCAGTCTCTTCACGATTGACTATTAGCAGCGAAGGCACAAACTTTACCTGAAAACCATGTTTTTTCAGGATGTCATGCATCATAAAATCTTCGCCTAAAGCTTGTCCCCACTTATCTAGCAGTTCTGTTTGGCGAAGTACTTCTGTTTTCACAGCCAAAGTTCCACCCCAAGGAATCTGGAAGATAAACATTTGCACTACTGTGGACACATTGCCAACGTATCGCACTAAAGAACCCCAATATCTGCCTGTTGGTACGTACCACCGATTGCCGGTTGTTGCGCCTACCTTCGCATCGCCTAGAGGACTGACTAATTCTCGCAGCCAATTCAGATGAACTATAGTATCAGCATCGACTAAAGCAACCACCTTGTAGGAGTCGTCCAACTCTCGGACAGCTTGGATTAAAGAACTGCATTTGAGACTACAACTATTGCGTACTATTCTCAAAGGGCTGATTTGAACATTAGTCGCTTCTTGCTCAGTGATGGTTTCACTAGCAATTTTCCAAGCGGGATCTTCGTGGCTATCAACGATCAACTTTAAATCATACTGTGGATAGTTTTGATTTAGGAGCGATCGCAAACATCTAGGCAAAAATGGATCGGCTCCACGTAAGCAAAGAATTACTGCTGTTTTGGGTAACTGATCGTCTGGTAATAAGTTTTTTTTAGACGAGCGCAGATACCATATAAACACAAGCGTAAAACACACCTGAATAACCAGCCAACCCATCAAAGACTTAGACAGAAATATTGCCAAATCTTCCATTAAATTTTTAATCTCCGACAGAATAATGGATTGGGCATTGGGGATTGGGCATGAAGCACAAGAG
>JADEXV010000223.1 GCA_015206945.1 Nostocales cyanobacterium LEGE 12452
TTGCTAACTATTTTGAAAAATTGGAATTGAACGAAACTAATACTTGGACTTTTGGACAGTAGATATATTGTTTATAAATATCGTTTTCGGTGATATTTTACTCCGGGTAGAGTGTTGTTTTAAGCAATCAAGCAAGTTCGACTCTTGCTATCACCATTGGGAATGAAACTACTACCGAGACTGAAAATTAACCAGTACGAATCTATTAAATAGTTTTGGAATTGTTAATAGAGTAAGCGGTAGGTTAGTGGTGTAGTTCTCAGCAAATCCCAATTCATGCCGGGGCAAGAGTAATTAAAAACCTTGTAACCTGCATTTTGGAGGGATGAATTATGTTGAAGAAGTTTGCGTTTAATTGCTTGAGAAACATTAATGCTGCTTTTGGAATGGTGTCTTTGACTGCTATTGGTTTGGGCGCTATAGCAACTTTTTCTGGTTTGGGTTTATTGTACTTAGCTAGGGGCGGATTCCCAATTGTTGAGAAAGAACGCTCTGAACAAATTGCCTCTACCGGCATTGGTGCTATTGTATTGGGTTTTACCGGAATTATTTTTGCTTCCTTGGGCGGTGCTTTCTTAAGTGTTGTTGAAGAATTGGAGGAAACTAATTCGAGCAGAGAAACTGCAAAAATAGCTGACACGAAACCGCTTGTATTAACAAAACCTGAGAGCTTTGAAAAATCTGATTGTCTGCCTTCAATTTACACTTACACGGTGATGAATTTTGAGGGACATTCTGATTTAAAGGGCTTGGTTATTTGCAGATTTGAGGAAGAACCGTATCGGAAATTGGTACTTTACGAGGAATTACGTTCTCACCACATTGACGACTTGGCAGTAATCTGTGATGAAATTGATCCAGACAGATTAATTGGACAAACTTTTTCCTCATATAAGCCTTTACCTTGTGAAGCTTTAGAGGAACATTTAGATATACACCGACGCTATGTTAATGCAGTTAATAGCGAAGAATTTAGTTCTTGCTATTTGCAAGTGTGTGCTGGGTGTAAGTTACTGTATGGTGCCAATAATATTGTTTGTGGAATTTATCCATACGGATGGTTTGAAGATGGTTGCTGTCCAGATAAGCAATGGGATGAACGTAAGGCGTTGTTTCCATTTGAAGATGATGTTGTTGTCGAAAGCTTAAATAGAGAAATATCGTCCAATCAGGCGAATCTTTGTAAGTTTTACGGCGACCTTATTTTGTGGGATGAATACGCTAATCGTAGGTTTTCTTTTTCTTATTCCGGTATCTTGCTGAAACATTCTGATAGACTGCTTGAGCTTGGTACGGAAGCGAGACTTCTTTCCTACATCCAGTATTTCCGCACTCGAAATGTAGTGGTCTTTGACTACGTAGCATCAGGGCGAGTTTCGGAGTTTACGAAGGAACTTAAGGGCATAGCCAAAATCGAGGTTGATGGTGATGAGATATCTATCTTTTTTGATATATATGCGCCATGTCACCGCTTTCGCCGTGATGGTGTAGCGCTGCATCCTTACTCAACTTTTGTTCCCCAAGAACTCAAATATAACTACAACTTGGTTAGTTACGTCAACTACCTTAAGAGTAAAAAATTTGGAGTGCTGGGATGAATAAGGAAGTTTCTAAAAGCTGCGGGTGCAAGTCCGAAAAATCGCATTTTTGCAATTTCTGTATCTTGGATTGGTAATTTCTAAAATTCAACAACTGCAAATTTTGGAAAACTTGGTTTGTCTAATTGCTTAAAGGCAATTTACCCTCCTACCTCCTACTGGTGGATGGGATACGTGTAAAAGCTTTCACTCAGTACGGGGGTTTCCCCCCGCTACTGGGTGGCAAGCCGCTACAAGGCCGCCCATCAGTAATTCATGGAGGAATCACATTATGTCTGCTTTTGCAATATCACCTTTTGTGCAATCTGTTAACGATGTTTTGTTTCCAATCGAGTTGTTTTTGATTATCTTCCCAATCTTGTATGTGATTTTTGTCCCTGGTCAATCAGCATCACTTCAAGTTAGTAATAGCGCTGGGGTGATTTCTGAAGAGTCGTCAGTTTTTGAAACTCAGGGGGATTTGACTGTGGTTGGTGCTGTTTCTGATGAGGAAGAATTTTCTGAACCAGAATCTTCGATTATTGAAACTGCGCCGCCAGTTGTTGAAACTAGGTTTGCGGATGAAGCCAGACAACTTGTGCTAATAGACGTTACGGAAGAGAGGAAGAAGCTTTTGGATTTAGGTGCGCAGAAGCTACGACAGTTCTGCAAGGAACGTCAGATTCAAGGCTATTCTACCGTCTACAACCGTAAAAAACTCGATGGACTCGTTGACTTTCTGATTGCACAACAAGTAACTTCTGCTCAAGTAGTCGAGTTGGTGGAAATGCTTGCTTAGAGTTTAATGAAAAGCCTCGGTAAAAATTGGGATTTCAAAACTACTTCCTTGATATAGGATGGTGCTTGCTTGATAATTCTTTCTATTAAGTTTGGGCTTCCAAGATGCGTCCTATACTTCTTGGCGATAATGTCGGTAATCCCCTCCGAGTAGCTTCCTCAGCTACCTGCGTATGGTAATGGTGCTTTGAACGACTGGGTTTTCGATTTTTGCTCCATTCGCTGATTTCGACGATTTTGCTCGCCTCTGTACTTTTGCACTTCTTAGGTCTACCGACGTTGACACCTAATACCTCGTTAGCTTTTGCGATCGCCGACTCCTGGGTTTCTGACAAGATGGTACTTGATGTCCATCTTTTCTTCCACTTTGCTATTGAGTTTTCGGTTACGCCAATCTCTTGGGCTAAGGCTACATATTTTTTGCCCTCATTTAGCCCTAGCAAAATTTTCGCTCTTTTGCTAACTTCATCGCTGCTGGTTGCTGCTATGTGTTCTAGTGCTTGTTTTTCAATAGAATTTAGTATCTGAAGACGAGGCATCTAAAAATTTACCCCTCTTTACTGTACAATTTTGCCAAATGGAATGAAGGCTGATATACTTTTTTTGTAGAGTCCATTTTTCCTAAAGATTCACTCAAAGCCCTGGTGCAAACAGGGCTTTGAGAAAAAAACAAGCCCACCTGTTACTAGAACAGGACGGAATTTTGTTTTGTCAATTTAGTTATCTAGAGCCATCATATCATGAGTTTACAGAGTTTTACAAATCTTTCTTTAGATAGATGCTTTTTTTCTCAATACCAGCTCATTAAATATCTCTTCGGTCGTATTAGTTGTCAATGGGTTGGGAATAATAGTTACTGCGCGAGAAAATCTCTCAAAGAGAATTTTCTGGTAGGTAATCTTTGGTATTTACAAGAATTAATTATTTTTTAATAAAAATCATTTTTTCCAAGGGATAGAAGTGCTGAAAATCTTGCTGTATAAGCTTTTCCTGCTTGAATGTCGGGATTTTCACTTCTTGAAATTATCTTTTGAGTGACAATTTGTGAACCGGAGTATAAATATGTCTCTTGTGCAGAATCCGGCAATTGTATATATTTCGCCTGCGGAGTTGGTTGTTCATCCCAAGCTGATAGAAATATATGGTGAGAATGAGGAACGTCCAGCTTTGAAAAAAAGTATCTCGGAAAAAGGGATTCTTGAATCTTTAAAGGTATCTGCACGTACTGGTGTCAATGTAGTCTTAGCAGGTAAATGTCGCTTGCAGATAGCTCGCCAGTTAGGGATTTCCACTGTGAAAGTGGAATTTGTCGAGTCTGGTTCGCCTGAAGAAGATTTGAAACTAGTGCTTGACTTTAATCTCCATCGGGAAGGTGGGAAGACTCATTACCAGAAATTTCACGAGGGGCAGTACTGGGAGAGCGTACTTCGTCCCCAGGCGAAAGAAAGACAAAGGGAGAGCGCTCGTCGTTTGAATGAATCGAAGTGTTCAAATTTGAATCATTTGATAAATGAGAATAAGTCTCAATTAAAGAAGGGTAAACCTGTGATTCGGGAGGTTTCGGAGAATCTAAATATAAGTGTTGGTAGTTATCACAAGGGTAAGAAAGTTTTTGAATTAATTTCTCAATTACGAGAAATGGAAAAATTTAAGGCAGTTGTTGCACTGGAGATGGAATTTAACCGGAGTATTGATGCAGCGTACAAGTTTGTTTGCAATCAAGATATCTGTTACCAGGTAATAGACCTTCTGGAGGCAGATGAGATAGGTAGTATAGGCGATGGTATTGCTTGGATGCTGAATGGCGAGCGCAATCCGTTTCGACGTTTCCAGCTTGACCAAGTATATCAATTCAAAAAGAGACTGCGGCCCGAGTTGGAAATTGTGGGACGGGTTATTGGTATAACTAATGAGTTTGTTGTGTTTGGATTGAGGAATTTAGGGAATATGAGCCTAGAAATTGTGAATCTACGCCCGCGACAAATTGATGCAGAATTGCAAGATGAACCATCTGCGTCACAGAGGAAGAGAATATTTCACTTAATGCAAAAGTTTAGTGATGTTTTCCCAGTTCAGGTATCTTTAGCGGAGTTGTTAAAACTCCCAAATTTAACTGATAAAGAAGAGGTTTTATTGCGGATGTATGAGTCTGACGTATTTGAAAAAACGTGGGAAGATTATAAGACCCAAATGAAAGCAATGGAAGTTTCTACAAATAGAAAAAAGGATAAGATTTGTGCTGCATAGTTAGTTAGCTGTAAGCAGTTAATCTAGCAGAGAATTTATCCCGCAATTCAACATTACTTACTAGATTAGCATCTCAATACTAATTGCAATACGAGTTCACTATTGTGGGTGCTGAACTCGTATCAAGATATTTGACTGTTTTTTGTTTTTAAATTCGGTGGTGGAGTATGAGGAATTTCATCTTCACTACTTGTACTAGCAAAAGCCAATGTACGGTGACACTTTTAGGTGTTGCTAGCTTTGCAGTGTTATCCGAAACTCTTTTGTCGATTTAGTGAGAACTTCGCTAGAACTGCCTCATTTAAATAATAACCAAAAAAAAGTTGGGTAGTCGCATTGTTGTTGGTGAAGCGTGTTGGACTAAATCTTAGCCTAAGCCTACGTATGTCTAAGCCTAAACAAGTATAAACCTTTGTTTGCTTTCAACCACGAGACGATTACCAGTCGTCTCCAACAAGCGGATAACCAACCGCTTAAACATAAAAATTTCAAATTTAGGCTAACACATTTTGACCAACAGCGAGGCTACCTGATGCACAAAAATCATCAGGACAGTCACTCATGTTCCAAGAAAATTTCGGGGCAGATTTTGATAACAAGCCCCAATTAAGCCTTTCACAGCCTTCAAAAAAGAAAATCAAACCCCACCTGCCCGCCGAATCCGTGGGCAAACGCTACGTAGAGCGCTTTTGGCATCCGTTTGGGGCGATAGTTGCCCCAAATCAAGCACAAGGTGTAAAACCAGCATGGCGCACTATCGATTATTATCTCCAACCCTCCCAACTGTGGAACCTGCACCAAGACAAGTCGAAACTAGTAGGTCTGCGCTTTAACGACACAACTCGTTACGCCACAATCGATTTAGACTTTTGTGGCGACTACCATAACATTGAATCTATAAATCGCATTAGAGCAGCACTAGAGGATATCGGCATAGTCGATATCATCCTCCTCCAGTCCAGCTTTAGTGGCGGCTATCACCTAATCCTAAGCTTCGCATCTCCCCTACCTACCTTTCCCCTAGCCTGCGCCCTAGAGATTACCTTAAGAAACGCAGGCTTTATCCTGCGCCAAGGACACCTAGAAATCTTCCCCAACACCAAACCATATAGTGCCAAACAAATAACTAACTACAAAGCCATCCGTTGCCCCATGCAACCGGGTAGCGGGTCATTTTTACTTAATGACGACCTACAACCAATTAGTGACTCAGTTTCTATCTTCCTCGATTATTGCGATCGCGCGGCAAGTCGGCAAGATTTAACTAAACTAAAACGGGTAGCGAACAAAGCCAAAAAACAAATTTCACGGCAGAGATATCGCAGGCAAGAGTCTGCTGACGTTGCACAGTGGCGTACCAACTGGGAAGAAATAATTGCGATCGGTTGGACGGGACAAGGACAAACAAACACCCTCCTACAAATCTTCGTAGGGTACGGAATCGTCTTTTTAGACTTAGAGAGTGATAAATTAGTCGAATTTTGCCTCTCCACCGCAATTAACGCCCCCGGCTACAGCCAATATTGCCGACACCAACACGAAATCGAAGCGAGAGTGCAGCATTGGGTAGAATCCACAATTCGCAACAAATGGTACAGCGCCTACATTAGTTATCCCGAAAGGTTGTTGGGTACATTCGCCAACACATTTGCAGAAGCCATAGCAGGCATTAGCAGCATTGATAAACCCAAAGACAACGTAATCCCATTTGACCGTCGTAAGCAACAGAACTGGGAACGCAGCCAACAAGCCCAAAAACGCATCCAGATAGTAGTAAGGGCAATAGAGTGGGATAGAGGGTTGCCAGTAGGGGCTACTGAACGGGGTAAAGTGATACGTGCTGAATACAAGCGCCGCTTTCACAAAACTATCTCACAAGAGACACTACAAAAGCACTTGCATTTGTGGCATCCCACGCGCTACATCTTAAATCCGTGGGCAGAAAATAGCTCAAACCCTTATCAATCAAGCAATGACGGTCAATTTAATAGTTTTCAAAACTCATTTGCAAAACAAAGTGCTGAAAACCCTTACCAAAAGGAAAATGACGGTCATTTTTACCATATGAAGGTTTTTTGTAATTGCTTACCTCCGGCTGCCGATGCCCCTACAGGGCAGTTGGTAGCCGCAAGTTTTGAAGAAGTTGCTGAGTCTGAAGGAGAATTTTTTGTACCACAGGTACAAGATGAATCTGAGGAAATTAATATTAATTCTGAAGAATTGAATTTATTACAACCAGAAGATTTGTCGTTAACTTCATCTGTTAATAATTACGATAATTCATCAGTTTCTTCAAATGTTATAAAATTAGCTAAAAACGTTAATCAAAGTAATTCAGATAAGGATTTTAAATACCTTTCTAACCTCAGCGCGGTTGAAAATTATAATAACAAAAACTTATCAATTAATTCTGTTAGTATTGCACCTACACCTGCAATTTTGCCGCCTGAAACCTCACATGAAGCTGAAGTTAGTGGGCAAAGTACAGCTTCAGACGACTCAGCAACAACTCTCGCTT
The DNA here is from genome assembly GCA_015206945.1 of Nostocales cyanobacterium LEGE 12452. Lineage (GTDB taxonomy): Bacteria > Cyanobacteriota > Cyanobacteriia > Cyanobacteriales > Nostocaceae > Nostoc. Next base: position 7,141 of record JADEXV010000223.1, read on the forward strand.
TGTCAGAACTGAAGCAACTGATTAAGTTGCGACTCCAAGCAGCATCCCACGCCAAGCGTGTAACTAGAGAATACTGCCTAATTGCGCGATGCTTAATTGGGGGCAAGGAACGTGAAAGACTGGAGCAGACTGCCAAAATGCAATTTTATCTCGATTCAAGTAACAAAACTCTAATTGCAGAAGCTAACGAGTGGGCAGCTGCCAATCCTGGCTGCCTACCGTTTTCGTTGGAGTTAGCGTTTCAACAAAGTGAGACGTGATGGCTGAATTTCACAGGTGAGAGTGATTTGGATGCCTATACGGGTACATAGGATTGAAAACAGTTTGCACGCAATGGGCTGTTGATTTTGTGTAACGACGAGCTGACCTGGTAGGGTGAAGGTTAAGACTGCTGCGATCGCACCTGCAAGGGGAGACAGCAATACAAAAGCAGTGACACGCAGAGTCAAAGCTACTGAAAGCACAACCGCAGCATTTTTTCCAGCTAACTCAAAGGCCAGAAGGGCTAAACCCACCCAAGTGAGTGCATCGCCCAATAAACTAGTGGTCTGAGCAGTGTACAGCCTTGCAAATACCGGATTTCTCAAGCTGCGGAAAAATGTCAAGGTATTCATTTATCATGGGGCATAGTTACACAAGTCTTTCATATCAAAATTTTAACAGAAATGGGGGGAGGGGGCATATTTGTCAAAGCCAGAAAATTGCCTTGCCAAGATCATTTTCACCACTCCGCTGTTTTCTCGAAGGAGTGTAGTGTTTTTTTAGTTATAGCTGTGATGTTCCTGTAGCAACCATCATTGCTCAAAAACTGCTTTTGGTACTTTGCCATTTAAAACTGAGAAACTAGCTTTCTTTGACATCCAAAATTCTCAATTGCATCGGCAAACTTTGCACCTATTTCTCAATATACAATGAAACTTGAGACTACTGGTTATACCAAGCTTTGCGCCACTGTTTCATTTGGTTAATCTCTGCATCTTGCGATTTGATAATATTTTCAGCCAAGTTTTTGATTTCAGGACGCTGAGACTTTTGCAAGGCATCTTTCGCCATAACTACAGCTGATTCATGGTGAGGAATCATCGCGTTAATAAAACGCAGGTCAAATTCTGCATCACCTGTACCCAAGTCCATGTTCATCATCATGGCTTGCATTTGATCAGGTGACATCTCCATCATGTGACCCATTTTGGTATCATAAGCCATTGGTTTATCTCCCGCTTTGGGATACCAGGTTGTACGCCACTGTTTCATCTGCGTAATTTCTTGGTTTTGTGCTTTGATAATTTCGTCTGCTAGCTTTTTGATCTCAGGGCGTTTCGATTTTTGCTGTGCTTCTTTTGCCATTACCGTTGCTCCCTGATGGTGCGGAATCATCGCATCAATAAAGCGCAAATCATAGTTAGCATCGGCTGGGCCCAAATCCATTGCCATGCTGTGGTTCATCATGCCACTACCCTGATTCATCATGCCGTCATGGTTCATCGGTTGCTTATCGCTAGTATCGATAGCAGTGTTAGTAGGGTTTGGTGCTTGGCTTTGGTTTTGGGAAGTGGGTGTAGAACAGGCTGTCAACACGCTGCTGGAAAAAGAAGCGATCGCTACCAAAGCAAATGTCAAAAAGCTGTTTTTCAGAGTAAGTAATTGCATAGGGATCATCTAAATATTTCCTAATTACAGTCTAAAATCTCTAGTTAGCTGGAGAGTCAATCATTTAGGTGATCTATCTTTTGCCTAGATAGCTAGTTATTCACAAAGCGACTGCGGCACTTACTACATAGTTTGACAGCCAAAAATGAAATCAGGATGAAATCAAAGGTTGGTGCTAATCGTACAGATATATGAATGCATGTAAATATGAAATCTACATGAAATCCTGATACCTCAGTAGCTAGAAATATTTATTACTTTCCTTGATATACAACACTTTCACCAACATGCGATCGCGGAGGGGGCATGTTGGCAACGGAATAGAGACTATTGCGCTGCCGATAAATTTTGTTTGTCTTTGGTATCGTCTTTGATGCGTAATCCAAGCGATAACCATTTACAGGGTGCTAACTTTCAGTTATAGTTACCCGTAATTTATTATAGGCACAATGCAACTATAACTTTGACTTGGTGCAAAGATAGTTTACAAAAATTGCTCAGGCGGTTGCCATAGGGGGTGTTTTAACGAAGAGACAGGCTACTGAAGAATGCATTCGGGAAAACTTTTCTTCCTGAAGGGGTGCCTGTTCCTCAATCTCTGACCAAGCCCCATTGGGGCGGGGTTGCAGGATAGGATTGGGTGCAGGGTGTGGGGGAAGAATAGCCCCAAAAACCTTCTTCGTCACTTGCCCTATCTTTCAAGATGATTGCATTGCTCGGAGTTTCAGAGCTACGGTCAATGCCGTATCTTCTATACCTTACACCCTACCCCCCACACCCAACTTCATGACATTCGGATTGTGGATAACTGCAACCGCCTTGATGCTGAATCGTCTAGGAATACAAATTGTCTGCTTTAATTACAAAAATCATCAACGCGGATATCACGCCAGACATGTCCAATTTTATGGTAACGACTATCTGCTCCTTGTTCTACATCTTCGGGACAATGTTCCAGCCTATTTAATGTACTCTTACCTGCTTGGTATACGATCTGTCGAGGCTGGGGTCATGCTCTATAACTGCTGAAATACTTGCTATATATACATTTTTGCAGTTTTTGATCCTTTTTTTTCAGATTTTGTGAGAAATCCGCGCTAGGGCCCAAACCTCAATTGCAAGGTTGATTTTCACAAGCATCTTTGCAACATGCTTGACGATTACGAATGTGTCCAAAAATCAAGGCTGCACTCCCAATCATGGTCATCAATTCTTCACTCATTTCGCCTAAAAGGTTAAATCCTAAGAGAGAAGTGACAACTAGCTGGCTTAATCCGATTAATCCAAACGTAAGTGTCAGTTTGTCTTTGTAACGGAGATGACCAAGGAACAGTGCCAATAAACTCGTTGGCAAAATGATCACCAGTAAAAGCCAATGCAAACTTTCGTTGACGTTTGAAGCTGCCATCAGCATCGGAAAGAGAACAACGACTACAGGCGTTAATAGGCAGTGGAGAACACAGAGTCCAGAGAGGGCGATCGCCAATTTGTCTAACAGAGGTTGCATAGTGTTCAAGTTACAAAGTCCTCACTTTATTACAACGCTTCCTGCTTCAGAAATCTTGCCCAAATAAATTTATGGGAATTTATATGCTGCGATGGACTTCCGTTTGGCTGGGTCGGTTTTCTGAGTTTATCATTCTTTTTTTTGTTAATTACTTTTATAATCTTCTCCTGATTTGAAAATGAGCATAGAATTTATCAGTTCAGACAAGTTGTACTATTTTGCTCACTCTTCTTGTGGGGGGTTATGGGTGAATCACAAAGCTTATATACAGATTCTAGGTTTATATGGGAATGGCACTAAGAAAAGCTTTAAGCTATGCCCCGTAATGATTACAGGCATTTATGCGATTAAGGAGTCAAAGAGTAAGAGCGATCGCTATTTTTTGTAGGTGCTGTGAAAATCAGGGTAACGGTGAGGGTTGCCCCAAAAAAATTTTAGATAGGAAAAGCTTACTCGTCTGTAAAATACTTTTTTGAGACGAGCAAGCGAATACGATAATTACTACTGTGACACTACAAGTACAAATCCTCAAGGATAAATTTAATCAAAGTTTAGGTTTACCTTTTAAAGAACTATTGCCAGAATCTGCAATAAAACTTGCAATCTCTGAAGTAAAAATTAAATATAAAAAGCAATTATTTGACCCATTTATTACTTTGTGGGCGTTTTTATCGCAAGTTTTAGATAGTGATAAAACTTGTCATAATGCTGTGAGTAAAATAATTGCTCATTTAGCAGGTTCAGATGTAGAAATTCCTTCTCTTCGAGACGCTCTGCGAACATCGGATACGAGTGCTTACTGTCAAGCTAGGGCAAGATTGCCAGAAAAATTATTAGAGAAGCTTTTCAATTAAGTAGGTGGGCGCTAGAAAATATAACTAAATTAAGAAATGTAAATCGCTTAAAAGCTTATATTCAAAGCGTTCCTGGCGCTTTACATAAGTTTATACAGTTCGGTTTAATTGTGCCTACCTACTTATTCAGCGCAAAAACTGGAAGAAAAAGTAACCCAAGAGTATTTATGGTATGGTCGAAATATTTTAGTGATAGACGGTTCGACGGTATCTATGCCAGACACTGTAGAGAACCAAAAAGAATACCCTCAACCTAGCACTCAAAAAGATGGATGTGGCTTTCCAATAGCCAAAATTGGTGTGATATTCACTAGACTTGTCCGAAATATTAACTTAGGAAAAGAAAAATGGTAAAACGTTAAATTGAGCGTCTACCATTTTTCAGAATTAGTTATGGTTTTTGATTATATCGAGAAATATCCACACCGGACAAAACAAATTTTAGGGATTAGTTACGAACAACTGCATTCGCTGTTAAGATGTGCCGAAAAGCGGCACCAAGAAATTAAAGTAAAACAAGAGAGTAAAAAAATTAGAATCAATGCGTCTGGAGGAGGTCGCCCAACCAAGTTGTCAATAAGTGAGCAAGTCTGTTTATGCTTATTTTATTTAAGACAGATGCCGACATTTCAAGTATTAGGAATGTTGTTTGGGGTTTCCAAAACGGAAGCCAATGATACATTTCACGACTGGATACCAATTCTGAGAGATATCTTACCCTCCAGTTTATTAGAACAAGTCTCAAATAATGAGAGCGATTTACTATTTGTTCAAGAAGTGTTAACTAATTTTAGGCTATTGGTCGATAGCCTGGAACAGCCAATATATAGACATTCTGACCAAAAAGAACAACAAAAATATTTTTCTGGTAAGAAAAGACAACATACTTTGAAAAGCCAAATGATTGGGATGCCCGAAGGAAAAGATATTGTTGAGGTAGAAGTAGGTGTTCCTGGGCCAACAGCAGATATAAAATTGTTTCGTCAATCTCAAGAAAAATTTGATAAATCTCAACCTTTTTCAGGTGATAAAGGATTTCAAGGCGGTAAAAACATCACTACGCCTCATAAAAGAAAACCAAAACAAGAACTGACTCAACAGCAAAAAGATGAAAACAAAGCTTTGTCCAGTAATCGGATATTTATTGAGCATTTAATCCGCTTGCTCAAAATATTTCGGATTGCCTCACAGAGGTTTCGGTTAAATTTTGAGACTTATGAGCATATTATCTTAACAGTTTGCGGGTTAGTTAGGTTAAGAATTGGTAGCTTAGTTCTCCCAACTTAGCTAGGAGCAAAAATTATAAACTTTTATAAATTAGGAGTTGATTTTTATGCCTCTAAACTATCACTAACTATTTCAAACCCTTATGGCTCCGTTTTTACGAAGATATCAAAGTTTTGCCCCAAAGCTTTGAACAGTCTGGCTTTGGAGTTTTCGGACAAGTCTAGTTTAGCTACGGGAGCCGCCGTTGCTTTGTGCATCGATGTATTGAACACTCATGATATTAAATTAGCAAGAAAGCTGTATGGTTTTCTCAAACCAAATGATGTACTTTTAGGGGATAGAGCTTTTTGCGCTTATGCCGATATGGTTACGATTACCAAACTCGGTTGTGATGCTATATTTCGCAAACATCAATCTCGCACAACAACCATGCGAAAAGGTAAAATTGTTGGAGATTGCGACAAATTAGTTACTTGGGATAAGCCGAAAACTTGTCCAAAAGGATTGAATAAAGATGAATTTTTAGCTCTACCTTCTTCCATAATTGTGCGAGAGATTTACTATTATATTGTTATTCCTGGTTTTCGCACTCAACAAGTAAGCTTAATTACTACTCTTTTAGAATTGATGAGGTTAGCAAGGATTTGACCAGGGCTAACAGAGGGCAGTTGGTCAATGCCACCGACTAACAAGGCGATCGCTTTACCAGGGCAAACGCATCTAAATATTGACGAGCCTGAATCAGGATGAAATACACCAAGGCTCAAACTACATAAGGCTTTGAGGAAATTAAATCTCACTTAATATGAAAATGATAATCATTGTGAGGGGTA
>JADEXV010000224.1 GCA_015206945.1 Nostocales cyanobacterium LEGE 12452
CTCCGACTACAACAGAAATGGTTGATAACTTAATCTCAGTTGCACTCGATTTAATAAATCCTCAACATTTAAGAAACTGGTTTGCTAGTTGCTGCTACTGTACCTCATAACAGCCGCAAATGCTGTATCGTCAGATAAAGGGATGGCGCTTGTGGGAGCGTTGATTGATGAGATGCGCTTGCGCCAAATTATTATTCCAGCTATTTCTACGGTAGAACGTTTAGCCTGGGAGGTCAGACATCGCGCTCAAAAATTAGTATGTCTTGAGTTGACCAAAAGTTTGACAACATTACAAAAGACGGCGCTAGATAAGTTATTAATTGTAGAGCCTGATAAAAAACTGACTGATTTAATTTGGCTACGTCAACCACCAGGTCAGGCTAATCCAAGAAACTTTTTAAAGGTGGTGGAACGACTGGAGTTTATTCGCCATCTCAATCTCGACTCTGGATGCTTGAAACGAGTACACCAAAATCGTCTGCTGCAATTTACTCGAACTGGTGCGAAGTCTACACCTGCTCACCTATCTAGGTTGGATGAATTGAGACGCTATGCTATTTTAGTTGCTTTTCTCATTGAATGGAGTGCTTCATTGGTCGATTATGCCATTGGAATGCACGACAAAATGATGGGTAAATTGTTTAACAAGAGTGAGCATCAGCATGGCGATAAGTTTCAACGCGATGGCAAAGCAATTAATGAAAAAGTCCGATTGTATGCTCAAGTGGGCAAGGCATTAATTGCAGCTAGAGATGAGTCAAATGATGCCTATCAAGCGATTGAATCTGTATTGGATTGGGAGAAATTTATCAGTACTGTTGCTGAAGCTGAAAAATTAGCCAGACCCGCAGATTTTGATTATCTTGAACTGCTTGATAACCGTTATTCACAGTTACGACGGTATACGCCTAAATTGTTGGAGACCTTTGAATTTAAAGCTACATCTGCCAGTTTAGCAGTGATAAAGGCTTTGGAGGTTATTAAAGAATTAAATATATCAGGAGGTAGAAAAGTGCCGGAATCTACGGACACTAGTTTCGCTAAACCTCGTTGGTTAAAACACGTAATTAAGGGCGATACTATTGACCGTCACTACTATGAGATGTGTGCTTTAGCTGAGTTACGTAGTGGTTTGCGTTCTGGGGATATTTGGGTAGCAGGCTCGAAGCAGTTCCAAGATTTTGAGGATTATTTATTACCAGATAGCTCATGGCAGTCAATGCGTTCTTCTAACACTATACCTGTGGCAGTAACAACGGATTTTACTACCTATATTGAACAACGCTCAATCGAATTGTCTGAACAATTAGCGCTTGTTTCTTCAATGATTGTAGAGAATAAGTTGGTAGATGTCAGAATAGAAAACGAGTTGTTAATTATCACTCCTCTCACCAATGCTGTCCCCAAGGAGGTTGATGAATTTAGCAGAAAAGTTCATAGTTTGTTGCCAAGAATTAAGTTGACTGATTTGTTGGTAGAAGTTGATTCTTGGACACAATTTACTAAACATTTTACGCATTTACATTCGGGAGAACAAGTTTCAGATAAAGTTGTTTTGTTAAGTGCCTTGCTTGCTGATGGTATTAATTTAGGTTTAACGCGGATGGCTGACGCAACTCAAGGAATGTCTTTTGAGCGTTTAGCTTGGGTGGCGGATTGGTATATTCGAGATGAAACTTATTCCAAGGCTTTAGCTGAGGTAGTGAATTTTCATGCACAGATCCCATTTGCTGCTTATTGGGGTGATGGCACAACATCTTCTTCTGATGGCCAACGGTTTAAAGCAGGTGGACATCGCAGTTTTAATGAAGAGATCAATGCCAAGTACGGTAAGGATAGAAGCGTGATTTTTTACACGCATATTTCCGACCAGTATGCTCCATTTCACGTTAAGGTAATTAACGCCACGATTAGGGATGCAACTCACGTTTTGGATGGTTTGTTGTATCACGAAAGTGATTTACAGATTCAGGAGCATTATACAGATACAAGCGGTTATACGGAGCATGTGTTTGCAATGTGCCATTTGCTGGGATTTAGGTTTGCTCCCCGAATGCGAGATTTACCCGATAAGAAATTGTATACTTTTGAACCTAGTTCTCCTGATTCGATTTTAGCACCCCTGCTAGGTGACAAGATTAATGTGAAATTGATTCAGGAGTCTTGGGATGAGATTCTCCGCCTTGCTAGTTCAATTCGGACTGGGACGGTGACTGCTTCTTTGATGTTAAAGAAATTAGCTTCTTATCCTCGGCAGAATCGTTTAGCTTTAGCTTTGCGGGAATTGGGAAGGATTGAGCGAACTTTGTTTACCCTCTCCTGGTTGCAGAGTCCAGAACTGCGGCGACGGGCTACAGCGGGTCTAAACAAGGGTGAGGCCAAACATACTCTGAAAAGGGCGGTGTTTTTTAATCGTCTGGGTGAGATTCGCGATCGCTCTTATGAAGACCAGTTTTATCGGGCTAGTGGGTTGAATTTGGTGATTGCTGCTATTGTTCTATGGAATACAGTGTACTTAGAAAAAGCTGTGGACTATTTGAAACAACAGGGAATGGATATTCCTGAAGAATATTTGCAACATTTGTCACCGTTGGGTTGGGAGCATATCAATCTCACTGGTGATTATGTCTGGAATTTGAAACAGGCGACCAGTTTTGACCAGTTGCGTCCTTTGCGGGTTAAAGAAAATAAGTATCGCTAAAATGCTTATCTGATATAAGTTTCAGCCTTAGCGTACAATTTTCCCGTTTTGGCACGGTGATGCCTTTCACAAGACATATCCTTAGATCGAGAAGGCTTTAAACAAGTTGTACAACAAAGCAATGTCCGCAATTTTTATGACGAAGATGAGATTCTTCGTGTCTATTATCCTGAAGCCGAGCAACTTTTGAAAGAGGTAACAGGTGCCCAAAAGGTGGTGATATTCGATCACACTCTCCGTAACGCTCAACGCTTACAGAACGGTGAAAGCGGGATCAGTGAGCCTATTAAGTATGTACATAACGACTTTACTGCCATTTCTGGCTATACTCGCGCACGCAAAGAGTTGACAGCACGGGGGGTAGATAACATTGATCAATTACTACAGCAAAGGTTTGCTTTGATTAACATTTGGCGAGCGATCGCCCCAGTTTATAAGTCACCATTAGCAGTGTGCAACGCTTTTAGTATCGCACCAACAGACCTAGTAGCTACTGATATAGTGTACCGCGATTACGTTGGTGAAACCTACTTAATAACCTATAACCCAATACATCAATGGTTCTACTTCCCCCAAATACAACCCTCGGAAGCACTATTGTTTAAGTGCTTTGACTCGGCTATTGACGGACGGGCGAGGTTTGCTGCTCATACTGGGTTTGATGACCCAACAAGCCCACCAGATGCCCCAGCTAGAGAAAGTATTGAATTGCGGACGCTGGTTTTCTATCCTATATAAGAATGATGACGGCTGCTATCCTCAACTACAGATGCTATTATCTGAGGCTGGGGCGAGGGCATTTTGCTAATCGTGATGTTAAACGACCTCTCGCCAATGGTTGAGGCTCTTGAGAATTCGATTTGTCAACCAGACTTTAACAAGGGGCAGGTTTATCACTGCTTCACTTATGAATCACACTCAGGCGCTTTGATGAAAAAAACTATTAAAAACTTCATTTAAGCCCGCAGTGTATAATCCTTGAGGTCTCTTTTTTCGCATTCCCTAAGTAATGCAAAAGTTATATTTTAAACTTTAAACTTACATACGTGCTTCATGCCTCGAAAAACTACAGTTCCATCGCAATCAATTAAAGTAACTCCGCTGGCTCTGTCTCAATTACATATCCGCTTAGAGTTTCTAGAAAAAGAACATCAATCACTACTCAAACAGATCAAGAGAAAGCGCACAGAACTGAAGAACTTTGTTGAACAGATGCGTTCTTTTGGCACAGAATTTCTCAATAAAGCTACTCCCGGTTTCCGAAAAATGGCTGAGTTAGACCAGGAAATCCATGCTCTGTTTGAGGAGATTTTTACTACTAGAAAGTTCGGTAAACAAACCCTCAAAAATATACAAGCAGTTTACCGTAACCTACAGGTAACTGGAGCCATCAGTCTAAAACCCAACAGCCAACAGTTAGATACAGAGTTAGACGAATCGTTTAACAATGAAGATTCGCAATCAGATTTTTCAAAGGAAACTAGTGAAGACCAGCATCAATATTGGCAAGGACAACAGTCTGTAGACTCTGCCTCTGTAGTCAGAACAGATGACCAAAGAAAAATTCGTCAAACATTTCTGAAATTAGCTGAAATCTTTCACCCTGACAAAGCCAGAGACAGTGAAACACAAAAGTCTCACACAGAAATCATGAAAGAAATCAATAAAGCCTACCAAGAGGGGGATTTAGCAAGACTTCTTGAAATTGAACGAAGTCAACAACCCTTAGAAATTATTGACAATAATAACGAGGATGATTTAACCCGTAGATGCCGAACTCTACAACAGCAGAATCAAATTCTCCTGGCTCAATATGAAAAATTGAAACAGGAACTGCGTTTGACAAAAAATACTCCAGAAGGGACGATGGTTTGTGATTCCCGAAAAGCTGCTAAAGAAGGCATTGACGCTATGGCTGCGATAGTAGAAACAATGGAATCTCAAATTAACGTCGTTTCTGGGATTCGGGATTTTGTTAAGGATTTTAGAGAACAGAAAATCACTATTAAAGAATTTCTTGCTGGCCCAACAACGCTGCACTCCTTAGATGAAGAAACTATAGAAGATATTTTGGAGCAGATGTTATCAGAATTAATGAGATAGTATTTGACTATTAACAATTTTGGCTTTATTTGTCGCTCATCTGAGCAAATTACAAGGATTTTACAGAACCTATGCCAATAAAAAAACACATTAATCTTAATTAGGGAAGTTTTCTTAATCCCACAGATAAATCGGATAAAAAAAGATGTCTAATGTGAATTCATTAGAGTTACCTTTTACCAGTTTGAGTTAGGTTGGGCGAATGAGCGCACTGCTTCACTCACCCTTGAGACAACAAATCATCCGGCTATGGCTTTGCCTGAACTGTGGGTAGTTCATTCAAATAAATACTCTTGCATGTCGTTTTGTCGATGACGGAGAATACTTATTGCCTTGACTTGGATTTGACGAATCCGCTCTCGGCTGAGGTTTAGCTCTTTGCCAATTTGAGCAAGATTCAAATGCAAATCATTCTCCAGACCAAAGCTTAAAGTCAACACTTGACGTTGAATCGGTGTCAGTGGTTCTAATAATTTAGCCACGTCTTGGGTGAGAAGTTCTTGGGTGAGGAGTTTTTCTGGTGAAACACCAACGTCTGTTAAAATTTCGCCCAATTCTGTTTCTTGCTCATCTCCGACTTTTTTATTTAAAGAAATGGCTGTACGAGAGGCACTGAGATATTCTCGAAGCTTATCTGGGCTAATGTTTAATGATGCAGCCACTTCTTCAGCAGTAGCATGACGACCGAGTTTTAGAAAGCTTTCTCTCTGCACCTTCTTTATTTTATTAAGTATTTCAGTTAGATGAACAGGCAATCTAATAGTGCGCGATTGTTCTGCAATTGCTCTGGTTATTGCTTGGCTAATCCACCAGTAGGCGTAAGTTGAGAGTCTATACCCCAGGTTCGGGTCAAACTTTTCTATACCCCTTTGCAAACCAATTGCTCCTTCCTGAATCAAATCTAAAAATTCCAAATTGCGGTTCTGATATTTTTTGGCAACAGAAACTACTAGTCGCAGGTTAGCTGTCACCATTTTCTGTTTAGCTTTTTGACCAAGGTGTAGTGCTGCTCGGACTTGTGCTTCGGTTTTTTCGACAGCATTAGCTAATTGAGTCAAAGTTGGTTCACAGTCTAGCTGTTGGGTGAGTTCATTTTTAGATTGCTCAATGGCAATCATTTCTTGTACCTGTCTACCATAAGCAATTTCTTCCTCTGGCTTTAATAAAGGATACTGACCAATTTCCTGCAAATAGATGCGAACCATATCGGAACTCAGGCTGGACATACAAACTCAACACTTTTTTAAACCAAGGAATTTAAAAGTATAAATCAAATAGCTCAATAAAGTTTTCTATTTTTAATAATCAAAATTCATCACCAATGCAGTCCTGGGTGAAGTAACCTCTGCTTCAACCTTGTGTAGCGCTGTTGGTCATCAGTAGAGCGCACCGCCAGAGATATCGCTTTTTTCGCTCCAACAACGATCGCTAACTTCTTGGCACGAGTTATACCAGTGTAAAACAGGTTTCGGGTTAACATCATATAGTGCTGCATATAGATTGGCAGAACTATCACCGGATATTCTGAGCCTTGGCTTTTATGAATAGAAATGCTCCAGGCAAGGGCAATTTCATTCAGGTCAGCGTAATCGTAAACTACAGTCCGCTCACCATACAGTACTGTAACTTCCTGCTCGACAGTATCAATGGTGAGGATTATTCCCAAGTCGCCGTTGAAAACTTCGCGGTTGTAGTCGTTGGTTAGCTGGATAATGCGATCGCCCTCGCGTAATAAATTCCCACCTCTATTAATCTCCACCTTGTTGGGGCTGGGTGGGTTGATCAATTGCTGCAATACTGTGTTCAGGTTGCGAGTCCCAACTACTCCCCGTGTCATCGGGCAAAGGATTTTCGCTATCACGCTTGAAACCCCTTGGGCGCGGGTCAAATTCTAACAACCGATGAATAGTTTTAGCTTCTAGCCCAGTCATTTCACCTAAGCGTTGAGCAGCTCGTCCAGTTGGTGCTGCCAACGCAATAGATTTACCCATTGCTTTCCACAGGCTGACAATGGTGTGAGTTGTGAAGGTCTTTCCAACACCAGGGCCACCAGTCAAAATCATGATTTTGGAATAGGCTGCTGTTTCTACAGCTTGGCGTTGCTGTTCTGAAAGCTGAATTTTCCGGCTAGCAGTAAAGCGCTCAATCCAATCACGCACACGCTCAATGTCAGTACCAACAGAATTTTCCAAGCGTTGGCGTATCAGTTGAGCTAAATTCTGTTCTGTATGAAAGTAAGTCGGCTTGTAGCAAAGTAGTGTTTTCTCTTCATCCCACTCTCTAATCAGGTCGTCCGCGAGAGCCATATCTTTAATAATGATCGCGACCGCTTCTTCTGTGGGCTGATGAGATTCGGTAGTCAGTAGTTTGATTACCGACTCAATCAGTTCGCTTTGTGGCAGGTAACAGTGACCATCTTCGGCAGCTTCACTTAGGCAATGGATAATCCCCGCACGGTAACGAAATTCTGAGTCAGGCGCAATTCCGATATTTCTCGCAATCTTGTCAGCAGTCAGAAAACCAATCCCGTAAATGTCGGCTGCTAACTGATAGGGGTTCTTGGTAACAGTAGCGATCGCCTCATCTTTATATTGCTTGTAAATCTTCACAGCATAAGTGGTAGAAACGCCATGCCCCTGGAGAAACACCATCACTTCTTTGATCGCTTTTTGAGTTGACCAAGCGTTTTTGATGAGAGTGATCCGCTTTTTGGCAATACCCTGGACTTCAATCAGTCGTTCAATTTGGTTTTCGATGATGTCCAGAGTTTCTAAACCAAAGTGAGCAACGATGCGCTTGGCTGTAACTGGCCCCACACCTTTAATTAGTCCACTGCCCAAATATTTCTCAATTCCAGTGAGAGTAGCTGGTTTGGTTTCTTTGTAGTTGACTACTTGGAACTGTGGCCCAAATTGTGGATGGTCACGCCAGAACCCAGTTAGTTGTAAAGTCTGCCCTGGCTGGATGTTAGCAAAGCTGCCTATGATTGTGGTTAAGTCAGTGGCTCTGGCGCGGGTTAAGCGTGCCACAGTGTAGCCTGACTCCTGGGAATAAAAAGTGAGTCTTTCAACTACTCCAGTAATGGTTTCATGTTGGAGAGAAGCATTAACTTGCTGTTGGGAGTGGGCTGGGGTAGTGGACATTGCTTATTTAAAAATGCCGCACATTATTATAAGCCTGCAATTCCATCAATTATAGTACATGGGTACTAAAGCCTACACTTTTACCGGATGTTTCTATAATAAATCTTCAGGCATCCATGAAAGCCCTTATCCACCGGACACTGGGCGAACAGGCTTTCATCCCCAGAAATAAAAAAGTGTACAAACTCTTTTACCTAATTCGAAAGAGAGCTTTTATCTTTGGGCTCTCTCTAAAACTCCAACTGTAAGCTGCCTTTGCTAAATGACCCAAAACATTTTGGGTCACTTTCCTTGTAAAAATTCTTCTATTTTAACTAGCAAGCTTTCCGCTTCTTGGAGCTGATGTGGATCTTTTTCAATATTTTTTAGAGATTTTTTGAATTGCTTATAAGCACTATCTAATCTAGTTCGGATAGGGTTTTCTGAACTTGGTTTAAGAACTTTAACCCTTTTTTTAATTTCAGCAAGTGAAAGATTGTTAGCAATTGCTTCCCATAAAAGTTCTTGCCTGATACCAGGGTCGTCGATTTTTGCAATCTCTAATCCTTTAGTGTATTCAATTTTCCCTTGACGAACAGCTTCCAGAATTTCTTGAGGTTTTTTTAACAAAGGAAGCCTAGTTTTAACAAAAGATTCCCAGGTAATTCCACCACAAAATGCAAAGACTGCTTGAATTTTGTCAAACTGAGGATGATCTAAAACGCTTTGAAGACCTGAGCGACGTTTGAGATTATCTATTTGATACAGCAGACTTATAGCTTCTTCAACAGTTGCTTCAATTGCTAAAGAAAGGAGTTTCAAAGTACCATCTAAATCTTCTAAGGCACTAAAATCTCGACGATTTTTGTTTTCTGCAAGTGATGCTTTGAAAGCTTCAAGGTTATTCCAGTTAAAGATTCTGACAGGAAGTGGATCTATTTCTGCAAACTCAGAACCATGATAGCGGCGTTTTCCAGCAACAAGTTCATATTCATCAGGCAACGTATTGCTTAGTGGACGAACCCATAATGGAGAGTGAATACCATTCGGTTTCAGGTCATTTAGCGCCCAAGCTTTTAGTTCATCCTGGTCATAGTAGTAGCGTACAGGCTGTCCACCTGGCACAAAACTGAAACTTAGATGAATTTTACTACGGGGTATCCATACTACTCCTGAATCCTTGCCTGATTCATTTGGAATGATCTCGCTCTCGTCCCTATCAGGAGTAAAGCTTAAAATCTGTTTTAGGTTAGCAAGTCTTTGATTGGTTCCAGCTTTGCTAGTTCCTTCCAATCTTCCCATGCTTTTTTTCCTCCTCTTTTAATTTCATAAATTGGCTTCCCTTCGGCAGATGCATGTTCATAAACTTTCAACCGTTGAATCCCTTGTTCTAACACAGGTAAACCTTGTTCTCTAAGGGTATGAAAAGCGATTTCCCCATCCGGCTCTGATGATGGAGGTACAACAGTTAATAGAACAGAATATTTAGTTTTTGGTGGAAAACTTTGAACCATCATATTTAAAGCACTCATTGAGAGAGCAGAAGGAGTTGTAATAGCTAAAAGCAAATCACATCCGTCAACTAGCTCTTTAATCTCAGCAGAACTTGGTCGTGCAGGAGTGTCAATGACAATAAAATCAAAGTTCTCCTTTGCCATTATTCGGTTAGCTGTATTTTCTGTAGCAACTTGAAAGGGTAGATAGCCGCGAGATCCCCAAACGGATGCTGAACGATTAGGATCATAATCAATGAGCAAAACTTTATATCCTTTCTGTGCGAACAGGCAAGCCAGACACACTGCTGAGGTAGTTTTGCCCACACCCCCTTTAAAAGCAGTCAGTGTTACAAATTTGGTCGCCAAAATTCTGTTTCCGTTACTCGTGAATGAAAAGATTCTACCTTGCTCTAGTGGAGTTGTTTACTTAATTAGAGATTTTATAGATATTTGTGCTGCTGACCCAAAACGTTTTGGGTCATTCAATATACAACTTCAACAACCGGAGTCAAGTAGAAGAACCGGAGTCAAGTAGAAGCCTGGTGATTGTACTACTAATAATTTATCAGTTGTGATTAGAGACCATTTATAAAGTAAATCTTTAGATGGCTAGACGACGTAGCATAATTCGAGTCATAACGGCATATATGGCAGCCTCACTCATTTCAGTCAGACGTTCATAATCTTTACTCAAACGATGGTATTGGTTAAACCAGCCAAATGTTCTTTCTACTACCCAACGCTTGGGTAAAACTTCAAACTCTTTATTAGTACGGCGCATGACTTCAACATGAGCTTGAATCATCAACCAAACAGCCAGCGCAAACTTATCACCGTCATAGCCTGAGTCAACCCAGATGACTTCAACTTTTTCTAATAACTCTGCCCGCTCCTCCAGCAGTTCCATCAAAGCATACGCTGCAAGCACTCTCTCACCAGCATTACCCTCACTCACAACCACTTTGAGCAATAGTCCCAGGCTATCAACTATTGTTTGCCGTTTTCTTCCTTTAACTAGCTTTCCACCATCAAAGCCGTACACATCCCCCTTTTTTCAGTCGTTTTTACCGACTGACTATCTGCCGCGATCGCTGTTGGTTGTGTTGACCTACCTAGTTTTTCCCTTAGTTTGTCACGTAGTGTATGGTTTAATTCTTCCCAAATCCCGTATTTTTGCCATTTGCGATAATAGAGGAAGGCTTTTGAGAAACCGCAACATTTAGAAAAAGGCAAAGCCAAACGTATCTCTCCTGACAAGAAAAAATCTAATTCACTGCAACAGTCCCAATTCACACTTCGAGAAGATGAAGAAGAGTTCCCGCCAGAGCGCTGTCAACATATCGAATTTTTGGACTGCGATAAACGAGTGGGGCGCGTGATATTCGAGTGTTGGCACTGTCACCGGGGAATAATCTTTGAGTACACTGGAGAACCTATGATAGGAGAATACAAAGGCCATCCTTCACTAATTCAGGTGAAAGTCCAATGTCCTAATTGTTAGCAAACGGCTATCAGATTAACAACGGGTCAAGTGCTTTCTACAATAGCGATTCCTTCTCCTTAGCAGCAATGATGGCACACTGCCTCTTCAAGAGTGATTGTTGAAAGATATTCCTAATTGATAATGCAAATGAGATTTTTACCCTCAATAATAACCGCACTAACGGCGCTCACGCTTAATAGTTGTAGCACCGCTACAACTGAACAGTATGAAGCTACAGCACTCACCAGTTACACCTGGCAAGTAAAGTATGCCAATGATCTAACTAGTCAACCACAGCCACGCATTGAAAGCTTTGGGAATACTTCAATGTTGAATAGGAATGGATTGAAACCGGCAGGAGCAGTTGTTGGCCCAGACGACCGAGGGTTATGGTGGCCTACTTTACCGCCACGACCAAGTGTTGATGAAGTTGAACAACGTAAAAGACCTCAAGAAGAGGCAGGAAAACCTGAATTGATCAAAGATGTAAAATACAAACTGACCTATGGGGTGGGTAATTCTCAGCAGACCCTACCTACTAATTATGATGTTTATCGGCAAGTAGTAAAAGCTTATCCCCAAAAAATTCCTTTGGAATTAACTTTGGGTGTGAATGATAATTCAGTTGAGAAAGCTGAACCTGTAAGCAAGTAATAACGCACTCGTTACTTAGTCAGCAAGAAGTTAAAGATCAAAACTGAATTGCTTTTCAACAAAAAATTGACAGTAAAGTATAAATCAAAAAGTCAACGATGATCTAATTTAATTTTTGCTGCGTTGATAGAAAAGATTTCAAAAATCCTTATTGGGGGCTATATGGGGGCTATATATACCCCAACAATAGTTCAGGACTTTGATGAGATTTTGACCCCTATATAGGGTGCATATAGGTGCTAAATGGGGTATATTTGACTGGCTGACAATTTGTACCCCATTTAGCCCCCAAGGGGTTATGATAAGCTCTTGAGATTAGGAAAAAAAGAGGTAGTTATTTTATTCTTCTCTCCCCTACTCCCTACAATTACCTGAACAGATAATTTTCACTTTCTCAAAGTGTATTACCTTTGTCTTTATGTCAAACATTCACACCTTACAAAAAATTTTTCCGGCGGGTTTCGATAACGGTTACGGAAGTCTCAAACTTTTAGTCGAAGGCTTTGAAGTAGTTCGTGTGCCCAGCTATATTTCCACAGTAGAAATGGAAGATGTTCCAGGACGTGTAGTTTTTAACGGTACTGCTTACACAGTTGGAGAGTCAGCTTACCGTACAGGAAATTATTTTGACCGAAACACAGACAATAATGAAAATAAAGTCAATAATGCGTTGTTGACTTTATTAGGTGCATTGGCACATCTCCCACACCGTAGGGCCTGGCACTTAAAATTAGTCGTCAGCTTACATGATGTTGGTCTGGCTGAAGAATTGCAAAAAGTACTCAATGGAGAATATCAGCCAATACTTGCTGGCAAACAATCAGACGTGAAAGTAGAAGTGCTAAAAGTTGTATTAGAGGGTATGGGTGCATTATTTGGGCATCCACTACCCAAAAAATTAACCATTTTAGACTTTGGCAATGGAACGACTCTCTATTCTCGTTACAACCGGGGTCAGCGAGAAGTTCACACTGCCTACCCCATCGGTGTAGAAGTTCTCATCGATGATATCTCCCAAAAGATGAAACATTTGAATGGCGGAAAAATCGGAGATCCATCGAAAATCCGATTTTGTCTGGAAATGGGACATACCAAGTACAGCCGTGACATTGATATCAAAGATATATACAGTGCTTCTTTAAAAGATTGGTATGAAAAATACTTGAAGAAAGTGGTGAATCTGACACTTGATGCCAAGCACCAGGGCGATGAAATCTGGGCGATTGGTGGAGGTTGTCTCTTACCTGGATTTAAAAAGTTGTTAGAAAAGAATGGCTTCAAAATCCTGGACAACCCGGTGGAAGCGAATGTCTTTGGGCTTTTAGAAATGGCGAAAACCATCAGCAGCAAGAACCCAACTACTACATCTCTTAGGGACTTGCAAGAAAATAAAATACCAGTCATTCTAGAAGAATAGGAGGCGCGGATCTGCCCGCGTTTGCTCTGAATTTCTAGAATTGGAATGACAGGGTTCATGCTTACCGACACCATAAAATCTAC
>JADEXV010000225.1 GCA_015206945.1 Nostocales cyanobacterium LEGE 12452
CGGATTTTCTCGTCCAAATGTAGAAATTGATCCGTCTCCACTACCGCTAAAAAGAGGATTGACAGTAGGAACAAAATCGCCTAATCCTCCTCCCAAAGCATAGAAAGTTATGCGAGTTTGCTTACCTAGTGGAAATTTATAATCTATCTCATCTACTTCCATCTCATTGTCATCGTCGCCATCAAATCCCAAATTGGCCATTTTAGTTCCAGTAAAATCTGCCAATTCTGGTGTATTTCGACCTTGCAAGCGTATTTGTAAGTTGTCTTTACCGGTAAAACTTGTCTCTAAGCTAAGACGGACGCGATCGCTCAACACTAAATTATCATTGATTTGCTTGGTTCTGCTGTTGGCTTTTTTTCCACCAGCAACTCCAGTCATAGCAAAAATAATCTCTCCCTCTAACTCAACTTGGGGCGAAAACTGTTGTGTTTGCAATGCATTGACTTTGTTTTCTAATAAATCGATGCGATTTCTAAAAGTTACTAATTCTGCCGAAAATTTTGTTTGTAATTTTTGAATGGTAGTTAACGTTTCTCTATTTATTTTACCATTATCTATTAGCTCATTTATATCTATAATGCAAGCATTTAATTTAGTCGCGAATTGATATCTAGTCAGAGTTTGCTTGTTAGTAAAAATATCGTTATTACCGCAGTCATATTGCTCAGTCAAAGCTTGTAGTGTTTGAAATTCCCAACTATCAGCACTAATATCAGATAATTGAGAAACTGATGTAATTTTATTTAATTGATTATTTTCTATTGTTGCTGCATTAGTGCTTGCATTAGCTTTATTTAGGCTATTTAAAGCAAGGAAAATGATTAAACTAATCAAGCGAGTTTTCTGCCAAAAAATCAAACCCATCAATACTATCTCCTGAAAACACTACCAATTCGAAAAAATAGGGTGACAGTTTAGCTAGGGATGATTGGTCTTTCAAGATGCGATAAATCGCGTCTCTACATGAGGCGAGGGTTTTGTTGTTCATTTTGAAGTGTATTTAAATTGACTGGGGCTAGGTCTGTATTGCACTTAACTCAGAAGCACTATAATTACGAATTATCCCAAGTCGCTGTTCGCATAGATTTAATATTGCTTCGGTAAAAGGGCGACGTTCTGGAAATTGGGTGCTGATATAAATATATCGGATTAAAGTTAGGGTTGTATAAGATTGAATTGCAATGAGAAATTTATCGCTTGTAAGCTGAACAAATCTTTCAATTAAAACATTTTCATACTCTTGTAATACTTGGGAGTTACCAAAAGTACGAAGACTGTATTCTTGAATATGACCAATGAAGTTACCGATATCAAGCGCCGGATTACCTTCACAATATAAATCTAGGTCGATGAGATACAAACGAGAATTATTAATAATCACTTGATCGGGATAAAAATCACGGTGGATACCACAGCGTTTTAGTTCTGGCGTGTTTTCTCCTAAATGATTACTTGCTTCTAATACTCTCTCTAAGCGTTCTTCCCATTGTGGATGTTGTTGCGTAACTAATGGAATCCGCTTATGCAAAATTCGCAGTTCATCTGACATAGTATGAGAACGGCGAGGAGAAATATTCGCTTGGTGCAATTTATGGGCAGCTTCAGCAATTAGTTTTGCGGGTAAAATACTGTTAGTTTGTGATAAAAATTGAGTAGCAATAACCCCTTCAACCTTACGCTGTAACCACATTTGCCATTGGGGAATTACGCCTACAGGTTCAGGTACAGAAATTCCATCAGGACTATCATCACCAAATCCCGCAGACCATAGAGATTTCTGTAACTCATAACTATGAAAATCCGTTCCCTTAGCCCTAACCTTACCAATCAGCGTAATTATTTGTCCATCATCATTAATCAATTCATATTCAATCAAACAACGCCGCCCCAACTTATGACGAATAACCCGGACTTTCTGCACACGACAATTTGCAGCGATCGCTAAACACCGCCCAAAACACTCTTCCACCCGCAACCGATCAACTGCATCCGCCAAAAAAGGCATCTTCTCATCACTAAACCCCATACTCTGAGTACCTCTGCGCTTACCTCAGCGTCCCTACCCTACGGGAAGGCGGAGCGCCTATGCGTTAAAAAACTCCCCTCTAAACTCTCAAAGAAGCCTGTACTTGATACAAAGCCGCATAACGCCCATTCTGTTGCATCAATTCCAGATGAGTGCCTTGTTCCACCACCTGCCCATTTTCCAGATAAAGAATCATATCTGCGCGAGTTGCCAGATAAAGATCATGAGTAATTAAAAAAGTAGTGCGATTTTCCGACAACTGTTGCAGCGCGTCAATCACAGCCTTCTCATTACCCTGATCTAACCCCGTAGTCGGTTCATCTAAAATCAGGATAGGAGCTTGACGAATAGCAGCACGAGCGATCGCAATTCTTTGTCTTTGTCCCCCAGAAAGCGTTGCCCCTCTTTCCCCTACAAGGGTGTCGTATCCTTGTGGTAAAGTTTGGATAAACTCATGAGCATTAGCTAAACGAGTCGCATCTTCGATTTCAGCATCAGACACCCCGGCAATCCCGTAGGCAATGTTTTCTCGAATACTAGCAGCGAATAAGAGACTATCTTGCAAAACTACACTAATTTGCGGACGTAATGATGCCAATGTATATTCTCGAATATCCCGCCCATCAATCATTACGCGCCCGCCCGTAGGGTCATAAAGCCGTAATAATAAACTTACTAATGTAGACTTACCACCACCAGAAGTCCCAACGATCGCTACTTGTTGTCCTGGTTGAATGTTTAAGTTGATCTCTTGCAGTAGAACTTGTCCTGATTCGTAAGCAAAGTGGACGCGATCAAAACGCACTGCACCTCGGAAAATCGGGGCTGGGATTGCATCCGGCAAATCATAGACATCGGGTTGCTGATTTAATACGTCTAAAATACGCTCACTAGAAGCCGCAGCTTTCGCCAGTCGTCCAGTGTACTTAGCGAAGTTCTGCACTGGCTTAAAGGCATTTTTCAGATAGGTGATAAATACCAGCACATCCCCAGGTGTTAACGCATCCCGCAGCGCCAGCCAAGAGCCATACCATAAAACGATCGCTGTTCCCAGTGCAATCACAGCATCAACGGTACGTTCTAAGTGAGCCGCCAGCCGTTGAGTTTTGACGCTTTCTTTGAGACTACGCTGATTTTGTTGAGCAAATACTTGTGCAAAAGCGTCTTGCAAGGATAAGGCTTTCACTAGTTTAATGGCAGCAATTGATTCAGCCGCCGTCGCCGCCACAGCACCTTCTTGGTGGCGTTGCTTCAATGAGGAATCTTTAATTCGCTGGCTGAGTCGGTTAGCAACTAGCCAAAATAACGGTAGCGTGAAGAGTGAAAGTAGGGTGAGGTTGGGATTGATCCAAAACATTACCCCAATCATTCCAAATAGAGTCAGAATGCTGACTACTAGCGGTAATGCTGCCGTAATCATAATTTCTTGGAGACGGCTAGCATCGCTACTGACACGGATAATTAAATCGCCGCTACGTGCTTTGGTGTGATATGCCAAAGATAAATCTTGGAGATGGCAATACAAATGATTACGCACTTTTGCCATGACTCGGCTACCAACTGTTGCTAATCCGACGGTACTCCAATAGGCAGCAAGGGCGCGTAAGCCTGTAATAAGTAAGACTGCAACGGCTGAGAATGTCAGTAATGTTATCGGTTCTAGACTAGCAATGATGGGAATATTATTTAGCTTTTCGCTGCGAAGAAGAACATAATCAAAGACAAACTTGAGCGGCCAAGGTTCTAATACGCGTAGTCCGACATCTGCAACTAAAGCGATCGCAGAAATCAAAAGTAATCCGAACTGTGGACGAATGTCAGGCCAGAAATAAACCAGGATTCCCCACAAACCAGGAACATTTTGAGCTTTTGGCATTTATCGTTTCACCTCCATCGGCAATGGAGATGCTATGCGGAGAATTTTTTGAGCGATTCCTACGGAGCGTTTCACGATCGCATCCCAAGTATGATTTGCTATAACCGTTTGCCGCGCCGCCTGTCCTAAAGTATGACGGAGAGGAGGCGATCGCCACAATTTTTCTAAAGCCTCTGCTAAAGCGATCGCATCACCTGGAGGACAAAGAATACCATTCACCTCTGTATCAATTAAGTCTGCCAATTGCCCAATCTGACTCACGACTACAGGCAAACCAGCCGCCATATATTCATATACTTTCAATGGTGAGAAGTAAAAATCAGATTGCGCGGCGTAGGGTGCAACGGCGACATCCATTGCTGCTAATAATTGAGGAACTTGATCAGGATTCACCGCACCAGTAAATTGAGTATGAGCATCTAATCCCCGTGCAGCTAATTCCATTTGCAGATTTTCCCGTTCGGGGCCATCGCCAACAATTAAAAGTTTGGCATTGGGAACACGTTGATGCAGTAAACTAAAAGCTTCTGTGAGAATTGGCAATCCATGCCACGGTTTCAACGTACCGACAAATCCCACTGTAAAGGTTTCAGGTTGAGTTGCCGGACGAAGGGTAGAAAAGCGGTGAGGATTGACACCATTAGGGATAACATGAACTTTGCTACTGTCCACATAATTCATTAAGTAAGTTTTCACTGCATCTGAAACAGCAATCAGTGCCGTAGCAGCTGAAAACACCCGATTTGCGACTTCTTCCGCACTTTGGCGATCGATCAAACCCCGATGCTGTGCTTGTTCTGTAATCAGAGGCGAATTCACCTCCAACAAACCGGGAATTCCCATAGCTTGGGCATATTCCATCGCGCTATAACTCCACAGAGAATAACGCTCATAAATGAAGTCAAAGGGGCCAAATCTTGCCAAATTTAAACGTAAATCAGGATTGATCGCTAAAGCAACTTGCTCTCGCACCGCCCGTTCTAATTTGGGGATAACTGGGAGTTGATGAACAACAACATTAGCTAAATCTGCGGGTAATTCTCCCCCAATCCGAGTAGCAAACAATGTGACTTGGCTACCTTGCTTTTGCAACGCTCGAATCACCTCTTGGACATGAATCGAGCATCCTTTTTGACCAAATACAGGTATACCCGGATCAGCACAAATGTATGCAATTCGCATCTTCACACCTCCTTTACGCTTTTGCGCCTACTTTGCGAGTTCCGCTTGCGGTATGCGTGAGAAATAATTCCCGTAACATTGCAGTATTACGATGAATATCAAACTCAGACTCAATTAATTGCCTAGCCTGGGTTGACAACTTAACCCGCAAAGCAGAGTTAGTCAGAAATTGCCCAAGTGCGATCGCTAATTTCTCGGCATCATGTTGTGGCACAATCAACCCAGTCTCGCCATCACGCACCAATTCAGGAATACCCGTCACATCAGTACTTACACAGGGAGTTCCCAAAGCCATAGCTTCGAGTAAAACTGTTGGTAGTCCATCCCGATTACCATCTTTGGCAATAACATAAGGTGCGGCAAACACAGCAGCTTTTTGTACTAATTGAAACACCTCATTTTGTGGACGCGGGCCGATAATTTCCACAATAGATTGCAGTTCTAAATCTATAACTTGCTGACGCAAGGTCAATTCTAAATAACCAGTACCAACAATTTGACACTGAAACTGATAATTTCTCTGCTTGAGAATGGCACAAGCATCAATCAAAACAGATAGCCCTTTCTTCTCGATTAACCGCCCGACTGAGATAATTAATGGCGGACGTTCAGCCGGAGAAGAATATTGTAATTGTCGTAAATCTAAACCGTTGTAAATGCGCTGAACTTGCTTTGCGGCTAAATTATATGTATTGTGCAGATATCTGAGATTATAGTTACTGACAGTTACAACACTAGCCGCATCCTGTAGCTTACGTTGCATATCTTCAAATTCCACGCTTTCATGAAAGATGTCTTTAGCATGAGCGGTAAAGGTATAGGGAATGCCTGTAAAGTGAGATGCTAGCCGAGCGACACTAGTAGCCACAGTGCCAAAATGAGCATGTAAATGAGTAATGCTTTTAAGTCGCGCTTCTCGTGCTAACCATGCGGCTTGGTAGACAGTGTTAGCTTGTTCACCTTGAGCAAAGGCCAGTTTTGTCCAAAAATCAGGGATAACTTTACTTGCTTCTTCTAACTCTGCCCAAAAATAGCTAGCGGCTGTAGGCGCGAGACTATTGAATGATTCACTAACCCGCCCTTGAATTGGCCTTTGAATATAAGTTACAGGCGCACGCACTTGGGAAATAATATTTTGAAAGTGAGTGTCACATACTGGTCGTAAGGCGAAAATTTCTATATCTAAACCAGCCACTTCATGAGCCAAAATTTCATTGACAACAAAGGTTTCAGAATAGCGGGGATAACGTTTGAGAACGTAACCAATACGGATTGACATAATTTGTAGTTCGTAATACTTCGGCTTCTCTACGAGACGCTACGCGTAGCTTGCTTCCCCAAAGGGGTACGCTCAGTACAAGTTCGTAATTCGTAATTAATGAAATGAGATTTTTGCCTTTGACAAATGACCAATGACAAATGACCAATGACAAATGACCAATGACAAATGACTAATGACCAATGACTAATGACAAATATTCATTAACGAATTGGGGAATGCGGGTAAGTCCTTTGAGATCGACGAAATTACGGACTTGTGGTGGTTCTACCTCAAGGGTTAGCCAGTCGCTTAATGCAGTAGGTGTCAGTTGACGTGGTTGTATTACATCGATTAAGCCTAGTGCTTGTAATCGTTCAGCACGAATTAATTGTTCTCGTCGGGGTTTGATGCGGGGTAAAATGAGCGATCGCTTTGCAAATGACAACAATTCACAAGTTGTGTTGTAACCACCCATTGCAATCACACGTTCGGCTTGATTTAGTAACAGCGTCGGCTCGGCTAAATATTCCAACACGCGCAGATTGTCACGTTGCGCTGCATAGTTCTGGAGTTTTTGCCTTACTTCTCGCGGCATAAACGGGCCTGTCAAGATGATACCGTTCATTTCTGGTAGTAGTTCAGCATGAGCAAATGTTTCTGCTAACTGCGCTCCGTCTTGTCCGCCTCCCACTAAGCACAATACCAATCGTTCAGATGGCAAATTGAGCGATTTAAATGCTTGAACGCTGTCTAAATCCAGATGTTTGAGGCGGCGGCGTTGGTCAAAATAGCCCGTGTAGCGGAATTTGGCAACAGTTTTTGGCTGGAAGTGATACTCTTTTGCTAGGTCATAGATGTTGCGATCGCCATACACCCAAACCTGATCGTAGTAAGTTTGAATCGCCTCTTCATTACCTCCGCGTTTCCAATCTCGACGCACGGAAGCAGGTTCATCTAAGATATCCCGTAAACCTAAAATGCAGTATGTTTTTCCTTGAGTACGCAAGTAATTTAGGGTTGGATCTAGCTCTCTGACTGCTCCTCGCGGTACATTATCCACAATAAAAATATCAGGTTTAAATGTTTTAATGGTGGTTAGTATGACTTGCGATCGCAGTGTAATAATTTCCTGCAATGATAGATCCAATCTTCTTGCCTGATATCGCCCATCAATATTTTTGTGCAAAGCCGGGAGGGTCAAACAATCTACCCCTGGAGGTGTTGGTACATTACTGGCATCTTGAATACCACTAATCATTAAAACATCAGTTTTTAGGGGTGAACATCCTAAAGTTTGAGCAATCAACAAATTACGGCGTTTATGCCCTAGTCCCATTGTGTCGTGGGAATATAAAGCAATGCGCCACTTCCGAGTATTGCTAGATAAACTACTATCCTCCGAAGACATGATGCTAGCCGATGTTCTGATAATTTCTCCAGAGTGGGATAATAAGTTGTTCATTTGCACTCCTGACTAATTTTTCCCACAGAATCTAATCCCCTTTTTTATCTAGCAATCTGAAATAATTCATGAGAACACACCACATTTATGGAGTTTTTAAAATTCAGAAAACAGAAGGGAACCCACATTTAAAAACGTGGAACTGAAGCAAGCAGCGCCATTTGATGGCAGTTGCTTCTCCCAGAAGGAGACAGCGCGTAGCTTGCTTTCCCGTAGGGAAGTCGGGGAACCTGCCCACAGCAGTGGCTTTGCTTTGTATCTCGCGGCACTTTCTGTGACGCTACTAGGTCGCTAACGCTTCGCTATCGATATAATTCTTCTTTTCAACGTAGCTCTATACCCAGAATTAAAGTTTTTACTGATACTGGTTTTCTTCCAAGCCTACCTTTGTTTGTCAAAATTTTTGCGTACCGTTTAACTTGAACTTAACGTAAGTTTAACTAAAGCTTTATGAGAAGAGAATGAAAGTTACATGAGAACTTTCTCATGTAGCCTTCACCAGATATCAAGTATTGTCTATTCGCTTTCAAAAGCTATTTTTACTAGTAACTCTAATTAAAAAATGCAGAGCTTCATTTACTGCTTCCGAATTAGGAAACATTTTTGCAATATCAGGTTCTAAAAAACTGTCAATTTTTCAATATTATTAAAATTGTCTTGACTAACTATTGCGTTGTAGTAATTACGAATTACATTAGCATTGGGAAAACTGGAAGCTTCGCAAACACAATAGAATGATTCAAACCTTACGCAAACTAGTTACATTCGATGAATTCGTTGCTAAATAGCCTGACAACACAGGAAAACGTTATGAATTGCATGATGGAGCAATAGCCGAGATGCCGCAACCTACAGGCGACCGTGAAGAGATCATTGTATTTTTAGTCCAGAAATTTATTCTAGAATATAGTCGCATCAGCCTACGGTACGGTATCTCGAAAACAGTATTAGTCAAACCGCCTGAAAGTGAATCGGCTTACTCACCAGATGTACTGATATTAAATCTCCCTAATTTGGTAAACGAACCTCTGTGGAAAAAAGAGTCTACTGTAAGCCTTGCGGAATCAATACCTTTAGTCGTTGAGGTAGTGAGTAGCAATTGGCGTGATGATTATTTAAAAAAAGCTGCTGACTATGAGGCTGTAGGCATCCCAGAATACTGGATTGTAGATTATGCTGCTTTAGGCGGCAGGCGGTTTATTGGCAACCCTAAACAACCAACTGTCTCTGTCTACACCTTAATTGAGGGAGAATACCAAGTCAGCCAGTTTCAAGGTAGCGATGCCTGCGGCGGTAAACAACGCATTATCTCACCTCTGTTCCCCGAATTAGATTTAACCGCCGAACAGATTTTTCAAGCTGGTGGATACCCTGTATAGTGCTGACAGTCTTAGAAAAATAATACCAAATTAGGATAGGTAGTATTATTTAATATTCTGGGAACAATCTTTTTGTAAAGACTCTTAATCCCAAATTGGTATATGCATCCTGTTTGATAATTTTGGCAACTCTAAAATTAGCGGGACAGAAAGCCCCGCAAATTATTAATTTTTGAAGTTAGATTTTAGCCTACTTCCAGTCCTTATCTGCTTGTGAAAGCACATAAGCAGTTACATCTTCAATCTGGTTAGGTTTCAAACGACTACCGAAAGCAGGCATGGCATTTTTACCTTTCGTAACTTGGGCGATAATCGCCTCTGCTGAGTACATACCATACTTTTCTAAAGCGTCCTTCTTCAGGTTCTTCGGAGCTTGAACAAGATTTTTACCTCCCGCATGACAAGAGGCACAATTAGCACTAAATACTTTAGCTCCACTAGCAGCATCTGCTGCCAATGCTGGACGGTTGAAGGCAAAGGTGAAGATTGCTATGCCTAACAGTATGACTGTAATCATTTTTTTCATTTCGTGTTCTCTCTGCAATAACAGCTTATTCGGTGCAATATCCTCCATAATTGTGAGTTCAGGTGCTGCCATAGTCAAACGACAAGCTGTCAAACTTTGGTTTATTAAATAAAGTTTTTGGATTTTGAATCTTGGCAATTTTAGGTTTAGCTTTATTAGCACAAAAGCGATATATAACGAGAATTTGCTTGTCTACAAAATACTTAGCTTGTTTGTTTGCAAAGATGTGCTACTTATGCTGATGATTAAAATGCAAATTTATGTAATTTTGAGTATTTTCTAAAGAAAATTATTAAAATTTAAGGATGAAATATTAAAGATAAAAATTGTCCTGTTTCATCCTTTATACTTCATCCTTTGTTTTTTATTTTACGGAACCTAATCGAGTAAGCACATCTTCTGTGACGCGGCAAATTCGCCAATCATCTAATATAGATGCTCCCATACTACGGTAGAATTCTTGGGCTGACTCATTCCAATCTAAGACACTCCACTCTAATCGCCCACAATCACGTTCTACAGCTATCTGAGCTACTTTAGTTAAGAGAGCCTTACCAATACCTTGCCTGCGATATTTTGGTAAAACAAATAAATCTTCCAGATAAATTCCTGGCTTAGTCAGAAATGTTGAATAATTATGAAAAAATAGCGCAAAACCGACAGATTCACCCGCAGATTCTGCTAATATTGCCTCTACATACCTCCGCGAACCAAATAAATGCTCCTGAAGTGCTAGAGCATTGCCAGCGATCGCGTGAGATAATTTTTCATATTCTGCAAGTCCCTCAATTAATTTAAACAATACGCTGCAATCGGCTGGTTCAGCAAAACGCACAATCAAATTGCTACCCGAAGTCATTAGTCTATAGTCCATAGTTTATAGTCCATAGTCTATAGGCAACTGGGCAATTTATTTTGAGTATTGACTAAACAAAAGCCGAAAAAAGCTACAAAATGCCCGATTTGGGCGAATTGCAAAGCTAATTAACTTCAAGATTGCATCTCTATCTTCAGCAATGTAATTAAATCAACCAACCTTTTAAGCGTTTGGCTATGTGAGGACGGCGCAATTTCCGCATGGCTTTGCTTTGAATTTGACGCACTCGCTCACGAGAAAGATTGAACATATTGCCAACCTCTTCTAAGGTACATGGTTCGCTGCTTGTCAAACCATAACGCAGAGAAATCACATCTTTCTCTCGTGGAGTTAACACATCACCCAAGACTTCCCAAATCTCCTGACGCATCATGTTTTCATTCATTTTTGCTTCTGGAGACAAGTTATCTTCATCTTCTAGCAAATCCATCAATTCTGTGTCTTCTTCTTTACCAACGCGGTGGTTAAGAGAAAGTGCTTGTCGCCGTAGCTGTTGTAGCTGGCGTAGTTGTTGCACACTAATTTCTAAATATTCTGCCATTTCACCTTCGGTAGGATTACGACAGAGTTTTTGTTTGAGTTCCCTTTGGGCTTTTTTTAGCTTGTTCAGCTTTTCAACAATATGAATCGGTAGCCGAATTGTTCGTGCATCGTTAGCTATAGCTCTGGTAATCGCTTGTCTAATCCACCAATAGGCGTAAGTAGAAAACTTATATCCTTTATCGGGATCAAACTTTTCTGTAGCGCGATTTAAGCCCATTGCTCCTTCCTGAATTAAATCCAGAAAAGGCACTCCCCGATTTAAATATCGCTTGGCAATAGAAACTACTAATCTCAAGTTCGAGCGAATCATTTTGCGTTTCGCTACTCTCCCTTGATACAAGCGATTTTCTAGTTGCTTTTCCGTCATTCCTAGCTCGGAAGCCACTTCTAGTTTGCTGGCTTCATGTTCCAGTTTTAACTCTAAAGCCGATTGTATTTCTCTAAATTCCTCTAAAAACCTGACTCGCCGCGCTAACTCTACTTCTTCATCAGCTTTTAAAAGCGGATAACGTGCCATTTCTTTAAAAAATGCGCCGACAGCATCATCATGTTCAGTTTTGTTGTATCCCGAAGGACGAGCCGCCGCCATGTCATCGCCATCGCGTTCGTCTGATTCCAGATTTTCTACTACAATTGGAGATTCTTCTTCTGCCACTGCATTTAAACTATCGAGCGATGGTTCTTCGAGATCAGCAGCATTCTCCAGTATTTCCATTTTTCCCAATTCAACAATATTCATATTTTCCTTTAGGGATTGTTGCTTTGTTTGGTACATCATTTATTTACACCTACTCGTTTGAGGCTTGGTAGTTTTCCCTAATGGACGATGCACCCGTAAAGAATAGCGAAATATAGGCTGATGCAATTTGTCTATAGAAATAAAAATCGAAAAATCGGCATCTACCTAGTATCTATAGGTTACAGTTATATACAACCTATAACGAAACTTACCTTAGCACCCAGCAAAACTTCTTTCTTAGATTCCCAACAGATATATTCTTCATTTTTTTCTGAATTATCAAATATGTCAAACCCCCTCAAACTTTCTCAACCTTAACAAATATAAAAATTCCAGCTAACCATCCAAATTTCTTAAACTTTCATATATTTTTCTAAATATTTATAATGTTTTAGGCAGCTGGAGACCAATCTATAAAAGGAAGACCTACTAATGGGCTTACCCATTCCTGATTTGATTTAAAGTTACCTATATGATACAAATTACAAGAGTAGCAGCTTAATTTTGATACGATCTTACTTTGTATAAAAGCATCTCATATACAGAAAGGGTTGAATATCTACCGATAGGCGGAAAAAGGCTACTCCATATTTAGTAGATAGAGCAACTGTTGTAGCAATAGCCGACATGCTTTTATTTGTATAGTGGGCACCAAATATTTATTGCATATATAGTTGATACGAATTTGTCTAGTAGATTACATAAGAGGAAAATTATCAAGTATTATGAAGAATAACAGTATTGAGAAATACCATTTAAATTTAAGAAAGCGAAAAAATAAAGTTTAGTTAGCTAGGTTGATTTTGACCAGCTATGTGAGGAAAATATTTAATTATAAAATCAGCAAGTATGTATATTAATGACATAAATTTATCACCTTTAGTGGTGAGTGAACCGAGTGAGTTATATAAGTCAAGTGAAACTGTTAATCGGTGGGTTGAAGTATTGGTAGACTGTCCAGGAAGTACAGGACTATTTACTTATCGATTGCCAGCCCAGTTAGAAATAAAACCAGGGGATATTTTGAGCGTGCCATTTGGGGCGCAACAATTAGGAGCGATCGCGATTCGGTTACTGGCACAACCCAATATCGATTTACCACCAGAAAAAATCCGGGAAGTAGAAGATATAGTCAGCGTTGGATTTTTCCCAAGTGCTTATTGGGAATTACTCAACC
>JADEXV010000226.1 GCA_015206945.1 Nostocales cyanobacterium LEGE 12452
AGATGACTCTGTTCATTGGAGAGCCGCAGAGGCGTTAGAAAAAATCGGCAACCAAGAAGCTGTATCTGCCTTAATTAAAGCTTTGCAGGATGAAGATGACTCTGTTCGTAGGAGAGCCGCATAGGCGTTAGGAAAAATCGGCAACCAAGAAGCTGTATCTGCCTTAATTAAAGCTTTGCAGGATGAAGATGACTATGTTCGTTGGAGAGCCGCATAGGCGTTAGGAAAAATCGGCAACCAAGAAGCTGTATCTGCCTTAATTAAAGCTTTGCAGGATGAACATTCCTCTGTTCGTTCGAGAGCCGCATCGGCGTTAGGAAAAATCGGCAACCAAGAAGCTGTATCTGCCTTAATTAAAGCTTTGCAGGATGAAGATGACATTGTTCGTAGTAGTGCCGCATCGGCGTTAAGAGAAATCGCTGGCTCTGAAGTTTTGTGTCAGATATGGGAATTACAATTAAAGACTCCATCATCGGATAAAAGCGATGCAATCTCTAAAATTCAAGAAAGGTGCAAATTTTATAACCATGAAATTTGTTATTCTGTCTTGAATGAGGAAATAAACAACGCCGATCCTTTAACTAGTTCTCTAAACACACTTAATCAAAGACTCAAAACTATGTCAGAAACTCCTAAAAATGATTTCACAGGTGCTACCTTTGGTAACATCACAGGTAGTGTTACAGGAAATATCGAAGGTGGTAACAATAACACTCAAAACAATTACGCGTCTACAGAAGATATTGCTAATTTAAAAACTGTGCTTGAGCAGTTGCTTGAGAAAATGGAACAGGATAAACCGACTGTAATCGATGCTAAACTTATTGTTGATGAAGCTGTTAAGAGTCATCCAGTACTTAAAAATAGTCAAGCGATTGAGCAAGTTATCAAAAATAATCCAATGCTCAAAGTACGTTTGCAAAGAGTAATGACAGCAGTAGGTAGTGAGACTGTAAAGATTTTATTTGCTCCTGCTGGTATTGCGATTGAAGCGATTAGGGCTTGGAATGAACCTAGCTAGAAAGGCAGAGGGCAGAAGGCAGGAGGCAGAAGGAAATTTTGATTCACTTCGACTACGCTCAGTGACCACGTACCCTCCTATTCCTATTTCTTCAATTGCTGCACAAACGCATTATGTTCCGGTGACTTCAACCCCGCTTGCACCACCTCCAACACTCGCACCATCTGATTGTTTAACAGCGCCTCCACCTCTAACCACAAACCCGGAAAAACCTGAGAGCGAATAATTCCATCTGCACCGGGAGATAGCGATCGATAGTCGCCATCAATTAGGTAAAACCATTCAATTTTATTCTCGTAAGATTGCCAGATTACGTACTCCAATACCCCATTCCGGCGATAAACCTGCTTTTTGCTCCCTGTATCGATCGCAACGCTACTCGTTGCAATTTCAACAATTAATTCGGGAGATCCTTCAATGTAACCGTCGCTGCTCAAACGGGTTTGTCCGCCTGCGTCTGGTTCAATAAACAGGACTACATCTGGTTGAGGTTCATTGTCTAAATCTAGTCTGACGGTTGGGGCATCACTCAAATCAACACCGGGAGTCAGTGATTGGTAGACTCCTAACCAAGTTATCACCCGACTGTGGGGTTTGCCATGTTGCTCGTGTCTTAAGGGAGATGCCACGTAAACAATTCCTTCAATCAGTTCTGCTTTCTTGATATGGGGTGCAGCCGCATAACGCCGTTCAAATTCAGGGCGAGTTAGGCGATGTCTACGACGGGCTACGCCTACGCCACTTTCAAGCGGAGGCAGATGCCTCTGGGCTGAGTACTCTCTAACCATTTGCCAATCCTTGGAGTTGCCGGATATTTCTGACTTTAGCAAACCTCAGTTATCAGTTAGAATTTATTGATTTGCTGCTTTCCTCAAATTCCAAAAATCATAAAACGTAATGTTAATTGTCATCATGTGTTCTACTGTGCGATCGCTTACTCGCCCAAGTTAGACATCGCCGACAATTGATGCTGCATAACATAGACTAACTAGCTATGATTAGCTAAGTGGGATGCCAGATACATCAACGGCAATACCATTTAGTTGGCAGTCTTTGTCAACTGCTTACACTCGCACCCATAAAAATTGGTTTGATCCACTTTCTATTCCCTGCTCTCTATTGTGATACGCATTGGCTAAAAGTACTCTAAATAAGTACGGGGTACAAAAAATACAAAAAATTATTCAAGGACTAAGATTAAGGATACGGCTATGGCAACCGAACAGTTGACTAGAGACAGTGATAATCTAGATTTAAATCAGCTACTAAGAACGCTGAATGCTGTTAGACAGGGTGATTTCTCTGCTCGGATGCCCATAGACCATACTGGTGTGGCGGGGAAAATAGCTGATACGCTCAATGATATTATTGACCAGAATGAGCGGATGGCGGCGGAACTACAACGCATTGGTAACGTTGTCGGCAAAGAAGGCAAAATTGCCGATCGCGCCTCTCTCGGAGATGTTCGCGGATCTTGGTCAGATTGTGTTACTTCTGTCAATACTCTGATAACAGATTTAGTTCAACCAACAGCTGAAACTACTCGGGTAATTCGGTCAGTTGCCAATGGTGACTTATCGCAAACGATCGCTACAGAAATTGATGGTAGACCCCTCCAAGGTGAGTTTCTCCAAACTGCTAATATCGTCAACACGATGGTAGAAAGGCTTGGTTCCTTTGCCAGTGAAGTAACGCGGGTGGCGCGGGAAGTGGGAACCGAAGGTAAATTGGGCGTTCAAGCCGAAGTGCAAGGTGTGGCTGGCACTTGGAAGGATTTGACTGATAACGTTAACTTGATGGCAGGTAATCTCACCGGACAAGTTCGCAACATCGCCGAAGTTGCTACTGCGATCGCAAATGGTGACTTATCCAAAAAAATCACTGTCAATGTCAAAGGCGAAATTCTGGAACTAAAAAACACCGTCAACACGATGGTGGATCAACTGAATTCTTTTGCGAGTGAAGTAACGCGAGTTGCTCGTGAAGTGGGAACTGAAGGGAAGTTGGGCGTACAAGCAGAAGTTAAAGGAGTTGCAGGAACTTGGAAGGATTTAACTGACAACGTTAACTTGATGGCAGGGAATTTAACAGCCCAAGTCCGTAACATTGCGGAAGTGACAACAGCAGTAGCGAATGGCGACCTTTCCAAGAAAATCACTGTAGATGTCAAAGGCGAAATTTTAGAGTTGAAAAACACCGTCAACATCATGGTGGATCAACTTAATTCCTTTGCATCGGAAGTAACAAGAGTTGCCCGTGAGGTGGGTGCAGAAGGAAAATTAGGCGGTCAAGCAGAAGTTCGCGGGGTAGCGGGTACGTGGAAAGACCTTACCGATAGTGTGAATTTCATGGCGGGAAGCTTGACGGCACAGGTGCGAAATATTGCCGAAGTGACAACTGCTGTAGCGAATGGCGATTTATCCAAGAAAATCACTGTGGATGTCAAAGGCGAAATTCTGGAGTTGAAAAACACCATCAATACAATGGTGGATCAACTAAATTCCTTTGCAAGTGAAGTAACACGGGTTGCGCGTGAGGTGGGAACTGAAGGGAAGTTGGGTGTGCAAGCAGAAGTGCGGGGAGTTGCGGGGACTTGGAAAGATTTAACTGATAACGTTAACTTAATGGCGGGTAATCTCACCGGACAGGTGCGAAATATTGCCGAAGTTGCCACTGCGATCGCAAATGGCGATCTATCTAAAAAAATCACCGTTGATGTTAGAGGTGAAATTCTCGAACTCAAGAATACCATCAATATCATGGTGGATCAACTCAGTTCCTTTGCAAGTGAAGTGACGCGAGTCGCCCGTGAGGTGGGAACTGAAGGTAAATTGGGTGTACAAGCGGAAGTCAAAGACGTTGCTGGAACTTGGAAAGATTTAACTGACAGCGTGAACTTCATGGCGGGAAGCTTGACGGCGCAGGTGCGGAACATTGCCGAAGTTACAACTGCGATCGCAAATGGTGACT
Source organism: Nostocales cyanobacterium LEGE 12452 (assembly GCA_015206945.1). Classification (GTDB taxonomy): domain Bacteria; phylum Cyanobacteriota; class Cyanobacteriia; order Cyanobacteriales; family Nostocaceae; genus Nostoc. The sequence goes on from JADEXV010000226.1 coordinate 3,992, forward strand.
TATCTAAGAAAATTACTGTTGCCGTCAAAGGCGAAATTCTCGAACTCAAGAATACCACCAATACAATGGTGGATCAACTTAGTTCCTTTGCAAGTGAAGTAACGCGGGTGGCGCGAGAAGTGGGAACTGAAGGGAAGTTGGGCGGACAAGCGCAAGTCCAAGGTGTTGCAGGAACTTGGAAAGATTTAACAGATAATGTTAACTCGATGGCGGGGAATTTAACGGCACAAGTACGCGGTATCGCCAGAGTTGTGACGGCGGTTGCTAACGGTGACTTGAAACGGAAACTGATGTTAGATGCTAAGGGAGAAATTGAAACCTTGGCAGAGACAATCAACGAGATGATTGATACTCTAGCGACATTTGCCAATCAGGTAACTACAGTAGCGCGGGAAGTGGGAATTGAAGGGAAGTTAGGCGGACAAGCTAGAGTACCTGGCGCGGCTGGAACTTGGAAAGATTTGACGGATAATGTAAATGAACTTGCTGCAACACTGACAACTCAATTAAGAGCGATCGCAGAAGTTGCAACAGCAGTAACTAAAGGCGATTTAACTCGTTCAATTGCCGTCGAAGCACTAGGGGAAGTAGCGATACTCAAAGACAACATCAACCAGATGATTGCTAATCTGCGCGAGACAACGCAGAAAAATACTGAGCAAGATTGGTTGAAAACTAACCTCGCCAAGTTTACCCGAATGCTGCAAGGGCAGCGAGACTTAGAAACCGTATCTAAATTAATTCTCTCAGAACTAGCACCCTTAGTAGGAGCGCAACACGGTGTATTCTTCCTGATGGACTCCTTGGAAAATACACCGTATTTGAAACTAATTAGTAGCTACGCTTACCGCGAACGCAGACATCTAGCTAACCGCTTCCACTTGGGTGAAGGTTTGGTGGGACAATGCGCTTTAGAAAAAGAGCGAATACTGTTGACTGACGTACCAAGTGATTATGTCAGAATTGCCTCTGGTTTAGGAGAAGCGTCTCCACTTAATGCGGTGGTGTTACCTGTACTTTTTGAAGGACAGGTGACAGCAGTCATAGAATTAGCATCCTTCCGCCGCTTTAGCGAAATTCATCTGACATTCTTCGACCAACTTACCGAAAGTATAGCGATCGTTCTCAACACGATCGCAGCATCGATGCGAACTGAAGAATTACTCAAGCAGTCGCAATCTTTGGCTGAAGAACTCCAAACCCAGCAAAGCGAACTCCGCGAAACCAACAAGCGCTTAGAACAACAAGCCCAATCACTCAAAACCTCTGAAGATTTACTCAAAGGACAGCAAGAGGAACTGCAACAAACCAACGCTGAATTAGAAGAAAAAGCAGAGTTGTTGGCGATGCAAAAGAAAGAAGTCGAGCGCAAAAACCGGGAAATTGAACAAGCAAGACTCTCTTTAGAAGACAAAGCTGAACAACTCGCCCTCTCCTCAAAATACAAATCAGAATTTCTCGCCAATATGTCCCATGAACTGCGGACACCGCTAAATAGCTTGTTGATTTTGGCGAAATTGTTGACAGATAATATCGAGCAAAATCTCACCGCCAAGCAAGTCGAATACAGCCAAACAATTTATTCAGCCGGTACTGATTTGTTGACGTTAATCAATGACATTCTGGATCTCGCTAAAATTGAATCTGGAACGATGTCCATTGACTTGATCCCAATGCCATTGGCAGAGTTGGGTGATGTGATTGAGCGCACCTTCCGGCAAATTGCTCAGAGCAAAGGACTTGCCTTTACAATTGAATTCACTCCCGAATTGCCAGACACCATCTATTCAGATGTCAAACGTTTACAACAGGTATTAAAAAATCTCCTCTCCAACGCTTTTAAATTTACAGAGCATGGGGAGGTACGCTTACGGATTGCGGTGGCCAAGCTAGGATGGAGCAACGACAACGAAACCTTAAATCATGCCCAGCTTGTGATTGCTTTCTCAGTCAGCGATACAGGCATTGGCATTGCCCCCGAAAAACAGAAAGTGATTTTTGAAGCATTTCAACAAGCCGATGGCTCTACCAGTCGGAGATACGGCGGCACCGGATTGGGCTTATCAATTAGCCGCGAAATTGCCCGTCTCTTCGGCGGCGAAATTAAACTCATCAGTCAACCCGGTGAAGGTAGCACCTTTACATTCTATCTACCACAATTAAGTGCTGAGTCACGAGTGCTGAGTGCTGAGTCTAGATCGACACTCCCCACAACTTCGGCTTCTCTTCGAGACGCTACGCGTAGCTTGCTTCCCCAAAGGGGTACGCTCAGTACAAGTCCCCACTCAGCACGGGCTGAACGCCCCGCTACCGCTAACAGCACTCAGCACGGGCTAAACGCCCCGCTACCGCTAACAGCACTCATAAATGACGATCGCACGACTATAGAAAGAGGCGATCGCGTGTTATTAATTGTCGAAGATGACCTTAATTTTGCGCGTATCCTTCTAGATATGGCGCAACAACAAGGATTTAAGGTGATAGCAGCCCAAACCGGTAGTACAGGTTTGATGCTAGCGCAGCAATTCCTTCCTTCAGCCATTTTGCTAGATATCCGGTTGCCAGAAATGGATGGTTGGACAGTATTGGATCGTCTGAAACATAACCCAAATACCCGCCACATTCCCGTACATATCATGACTGTTGAGGAAGGCAGACAGCGAGGTTTGCAACTAGGTGCGATCGCATATCTGCAAAAGCCCTTAACCAGCGAGACAATATCCGAGGCGTTGACCAAAATTAAAGGTTTTGTTGAGCGCCAAGTGAAAAATTTATTAGTAGTCGAAGACGACGACACTCAACGGCTGAGTATTGTTGAGTTGATTGGTAACAGCGATGTTTCAACTACTGCTGTGGCTGACGGTGCAACTGCTCTAGAAGCTATTCGCACCCAGCATTTTGATTGCCTCGTCCTCGATTTAGGGCTACCTGACATGACTGGGTTTGAACTGATCGAGCAGATAAAGCTTTTACCTCACGGTAAAACTTTACCAATTATTGTCTACACAGGTAGAGAAATTAGCAAAGCTCAAGAAACAGAACTCAGACGAATTGCCGAAACAATCATCATAAAAGATGTGCGATCGCCCGAACGTCTCCTCGATGAAACAGCATTATTTTTACACCGAGTCCAAGCAAATTTACCTGAACCGAAGCGACAAATACTCGAACAACTGCATTCACAAGACTACTTACTTACTGGCAAAAAAGCGCTAATTGTAGACGACGATATGCGGAATATCTTCGCCCTTACCAGTATGCTGGAGCGTTATCAAATCCAGGTTTTATATGCTGAGAATGGTAGAGAGGGAATCACTCTGTTAGAAAATACACCAGATATTGATGTCGTTTTGATGGACGTAATGATGCCAGAAATGGATGGTTACGACACAACACGCACGATCCGCCAAAACGAGCAATTTAAGTCTTTGCCGATTATTGCACTGACTGCTAAAGCCATGCAAGGCGATCGCGAGAAGTGTATTGAAGCCGGCGCATCAGACTACATTACTAAACCCGTAGATACCGAACAATTGCTGTCGCTGTTGCGTGTTTGGCTATATCGTTAATGACGCGATCGCCCTCACCAATTCCTCTGGATCTACAGGCTTAGAAATATGCCGTTGAAATCCGACAGCGATCGCTTGCTGATGATCCATCTCACCAGCATAAGCAGTTAAAGCGATCGCGGGAATTGTCCCTCCTTGCTCTGGTTCCAGACTCCTCACCTGTCGCATCAGCATATAGCCATCCATTTCGGGCATCCCGATATCGCTGATAATTAGATTTGGCTGGGATTGACTCAATGCAGTTAAAGCTTCAATGGCTGAAGCGACAACGGTAACAGTTGCACCATATTGCTCCAACATGAAGGGCAAAAATTCTCGCATATCTGCATCATCATCCACTACCAGAATCTCTAAGCCAGACAGCGGCGAAGACTGAGCCGCTACCAGTGAGGAGTTAGCTTTTGCATCCTCGATTCCTTTGTTTTCATCCTGTAAGCATGGAAGTCTGACGGTGAAAGTTGCTCCTTGTCCTTCGCCCAGACTTTTTGCTTGCACAGTTCCCCCGTGAAGTTCCACCAAATGGCGGACGATCGCTAATCCTAAACCTAAACCGCCAAATTTTCGAGTTGTGGCACCATCTGCTTGACGGAAATAATCAAAGACATAAGGTAAAAACTCAGGTTCAATTCCCTTTCCTGTGTCAGTTACACAAATTTGTACCTGTGAGCCAACTTGTTCTAATTTAATTTTTACCTGTCCCCCAGTAGAAGTAAACTTAATGGCATTAGAAAGGATATTCCAAATGACTTGTTGCAATCGATTGGCATCACCTAAAACTTCCCCGACACCAGATTTAAGAATTGTCTGAATTTGGATAGACTTAGCCTCCGCCGATAAATGCACTGTCTCGATCGCAGCTTCAATGACTGATACCAAATTAATCCGGCCAAAGTTGAGGTTAAGTTTACCCTGAAGAATGCGGGAAACATCGAGTAAATCTTCAATCAATTGGGTTTGTAACTTGGCATTGCGCTCAATAGTTTCTAGGGCGCGATCGCTTGTTGCTTGATCGAGCTTGCGGGTTCGCATCAGTTTTGCCCAACCGAGAATCGGGTTGAGTGGGGTTCTCAGTTCATGAGATAAGACAGCGAGAAATTCATCTTTGATGCGGTTTGCTGATTCCGCAGCGCTTCGTGCCGTTCGTTCGCCTTCGTAGAGATGGGCGCGAGCGATCGCTTGGGCGCATTGTTGAGCAACAGCCAAGATAAACCCTTGATCTTCTCCACTAAGTTGTTGAGGCTGGGTAAATCCCAAAGTTATACCGCCAACTGCCCAACCTTCTACCATCAATGGAATAGAAATCCAGGCTTCAAAGTCATATTTGGAGTAAGCTTCAGCTAAATGAGGGTAACGAGCGATCCGATTTTTTGTTGATTCAGCCCAAATAGGTTGCCCAGTCCGCACAGCTTCTGCTAGGGGAGAAGGTAAATCAATGGAAAAACGCCGCCAAGTGTTTACCAAATCTTGGTTATAGCCAACCGCCCGTACAATTTCTAGTTCAGTTTTACTTTCATTCACCAAGGCAACAAGAGCAGAACTGGCTCCCAAGGCAGCCATGCTCTGCTCGACAATCACATCAGATACTTGGGCTGGTGTCAGCGATTCTGAAAGAGCAGCCGTGATCGATTGCAGACGGGCAATGCGTTCCAATGCTCGTTCTGCCGTTTTTTGTGCTTGCTGCGCTTCTTGGTAAAGGCGGGCATTATCAATGGCGATCGCAGCTCGATGGGCAATATCTTCCGCTAATGACAAGTCCGCCGTGCTATAACGACGTTCTGATTCAGCGTTTACAAAGGAAATGGCACCAAAAATTCTTCCACGTGCCATTAATGGCAAAATTATACAGGAATTTAAACCAAGTTCACGTATAATACGCAGATGTTCTGGATCTGGGATGGCTCTTGCTAGCAATGCATCTGAGATTTCAGTTATCATTTCAGCTTGTCCAGTACGCAAAACTTTAGGCACGCCTTCCTCTGCATCCAAATCTCTGGGATAACGCTGATAAAGTTCCCAGCCTAGTCTCACTTTCTCTGGATCGCGGTGAGCAACTGCTACCCGATTAATTGATTGGTTGTCTTGCAGCAGATCAACGCCGCACCAATCGGCAAAGTAAGGCACAACTAGGTTGGCTACACTTGCTAGAGTACTTTCGTAATCCAGGGAAGAGGCGAGTGTTGCACTGACTTGAGCTAAAAACCCAGCTCGTTGTTGATTGGCCTCTGCTTCTAGACGGGCGGTTTGCTCTTGAATCAGTTGGATTCGTTCAGCTTCAGATTGTTTGCGATCGGTGACATCAAGCACAACACCACTCATGTGTGTGGCTTTACCTGCTTCGTTGAAAAAGGCTTTTCCCCGACAGGCTGCGTAGCGAATACTGCCGTCATCTCGAATAATTCGATATTCTAAATTATGCTCCACGCCTTCGTTAATTGCTCGACTCAATGATTGAGCCAGCAATCTCCGATCGTTTGGATGCAGACGAGCTAAAATTGCTTCAGCAGTGCCAGCAAAAGTTTCAGGTGTCAACCCAAATAATTGATAAATCTGCTCATCCCAGTCAAAGCGATCGCTGGCAATATCCCAACTCCAAACACCGATTTGAGAAGATTTTAACGCCAAGCTGAGTTGTGCTTGGCTGTCTTCTAAACCTTGATAAAGACGAGCATTTTCTAGAGAAATGGCAATTTGAACTGTCAATATTTCCAGTACAGAAAGTTTTTCTTGGGTAAAGGCACTGGAGATGAGATTATTTTCTAAATATAAAATACCAAGTAGTTTTGACTGACGGGTAATCGGTAAACAAAGTACAGATTTAGGTTGGTTTTGAATTATATACTCGTCTTTGGAAAACAGGTTTTGCCCAGTGGCATTCTGCAAAATTACTATTTCTTGAGTTCGCTGGACATAATTTAGTATTGATTGAGGAATAACCTGGGAAATTTCACCCTCTAATATAGGTTGATAAACATTAAATTTTTCGGCTTGGGGATTAAATTTAGCTTCTACTTCAATCGCCAAATGTTGCTCATATTCAAGCAACAAATAACCAATTTCTGCTCCTGCTTGCTCAATGACAATCTGCATTAATGTTTTCAACAACCGCGAAAGCACAATTTCACTAGATATGGTTTGAGAGGCTTTAACGACCGATAAAAAGTCTAGGTTTTCACCTGTGCTAAAAAACGTTCCGTTAGAGACAAGCTGTTGTTGCGGCAATAGCTGAGGATAAGATTCTTCGAGGTGCTTAACTTTAGCAGATGCCTCCCAGCGTACATAAGCATTTTTAGCTTCTTGCAAGTAGGTTTTAGCAATTAATTCAAAATTCCGTTCTACATAAAATTTAGCGCATAGTTCATTAGCCAAAGCTTCATATTGCACAAATCCTTGCTCGCGGGCTGAAGCAATTGATTGCTCATACAGGTGCATTGCTTCCAAGTCTCGATTTTCAATGCGAGCTATTTCAGCAGCGACTAATTGGGACTTGTGTAAGAAGTTTTCAGGGCAGTGGTTCGCCCAATATTGCAATTGCTGCTGATGGGATTTTAGGGTTTGTAAAAACTGTTCTTGATCCTGAGAAGATACTGTTGAATAAAGAGCCGTGAGAGTCAGGGAGTAATATAAAATGTAATCTGTCTCAATTAGTGATGCTAGTGTTTTAACTGAAAAATTAGACAATTTTAAGGCAGAATTAAATGCCTCTGTATATTTTTCATAAGTAAAAAATATAATTAATTTAATAATATGATAAAAAATAATCCCACTCACAAAACCTGCATCTGTAATAATAGACAAAGCTGATCCTTCATCAAATTCATCATTACTGAGAGTCAGATTTTGGTGAGTCAGCCCGCGCAGATTCATAAGTAGCATCTGCTGTAGTTTAATTGTCTGATAGACAGTCTCATGTTTAGACTGGCGGGCGAATACAGTATATTTTTCTAGAGATTTGTATGTTTCAGCAAGTGGAAAACCTAACTGGATAATTTGCCAGGAGCTTTGATAACCATTATAGTTTGCCATCGTCACATCACCAGCTTCCATACAACCGATAAATCCCCGCTCTAAAAATGGAATATCGGTAAAGATATGGTTACGCCAAACATTAATATGACTTCCATGAATGTGCAGAATAACTCCTCTAAGTTTCAAGTCATGCAATTTTTCATTTAATTGAATTGTCATCTCAGAGAATGCGTACCCCGTAGGAATATCATGGAAGATGGAAACTAATAACATGGCATACATGCTGTAGGCAAAACAGGAATCTTCTGTATTACCAAACTTGAGTGAGTAGTTAACTGCTTTAAGTACGACTAAGGGAAAGAGATTGGGTCTACCGAGATAAGTAGGTGGCCCTAAAGTCGTCAACAGACTAATGACTGTTTTAATATTTGGATCTTGGATTACTATAGAATTAATTAAATCAGAGATTTTTCTATTACCTAGATTGGTTAATACTTGGCTTTTTTCAATTGCGATCGCACCTTGCACTTCCTTATTTGTATCAGGGAATATCACCCCAAAAAGTTTTAAAGCTTCTAATCCCAATGTCAGCGCCTCTTCATACCTACCTGCGACTTGATAGAGTCTGATTTGCAGCATATAGATATTAGATTTATCTACAGAAGATGCTGCTTTCATGAATAGTAATTCAAATAATTCTTCTGCTTGTACTAAATTTCCTGTTAAGAATTCACACTCAGCTAGTTCTCTGAATAAATTAAATGTTTGTTCATATTGTTCAATCCAGGCATTTTCAGCTAAAAGATTCATAGCAACGCTAAAAAACTTTTTAGCAGGAGTGTAGGCTGTGGAGGTTTTTGCCTTCTTAGCAGCCATTAAATTCAAACGTAGTAATTCATCTTTTTCTGTCTGTTCAATAATTAGATCCACAGCGAAATTGAGTTGATTGACTAAATCAAATATTTGCTCGTTTACTTGTTCATGACTAGCATTTTTCAGCAAAAGTCGTCCAATTGCCAAGTGAACTGCCGACTTTGATTCATCAGCAATTAAGGAGTATGCAGCTTGTTGAACTCGGTCATGATAGAAACGATAGTTTTTCTGTGCAGTTTCATCTGACTCTATGGGGATAATTAATCCTCTTAAAATTCCATCAACAAGTGCATTCGCTGCTTCTTCAATAGATTGTTCACCAACGATCGCTAAAACTTCTAAATCAAAACGATTACCAATACAAGAGGCTAATTTAAGCACTTCTTGAGTTGCGGCTGGCAGTTTTTGCATCCGCCCAATCATCAAACTAACAATATTATCTGTAATCCCTTGAGCTTCAATCTGAGTTAAATTCCATTGCCACCCCCCCTTACTAAGCTACGGTGTACACACAAGTCGAAGTAAACTACTAGGGTCAGGGATTTGAGGGTGCAAGAGAGAGTGGAAAATCCAATAAGAATTCATGCTCAACGCTGGGATAGAATTGCTTTTGGCGACCCAAGGT
>JADEXV010000227.1 GCA_015206945.1 Nostocales cyanobacterium LEGE 12452
AGATGTCTAATGTCCAAATTACCGACTTATAAGAAGTTGTAATCCTGTTGTTGAATAAAATAAACACAGGCAAAGATAAAAATTAACTTTGCCTGTATGATTATTTCAAATCAATCTACTAAACAAATTTAGGAGCCAGCTAATTAAATAGCTTCATGTCTAGCGATCGCATTTTATTGCACGTCTAAATTACCCACAGTGTCAACATCTAATTCCTCTCGACGAATAGTGTCTTGTGCTTCCACAGTCTCCCGTTCTACTACTTTCTTAACCCGGACTTCTTCACGCACAAAGGCTTCTTTATGTATCTCAGGAGTTTCTTCGTACACTTCTATGCGTGCTACTTCCCCTTCTTGAAACTGAAGTTCATTAGGATTTATAGCCTTTCCTGCTTCTGTTGGTGTAATTCGCTCAATCAGAACTCGTTCTTTTTGAACGGGTACTGTAACGTTTACAGTTTCTGTTTCAATATGCTTACCAACTGTTACTTCTCCAGTTTTGATGCGTTGTTTGCTGGCAATTAATCGTTCTTCATAGAGTTTAAAAGTTTGATGAGATTGCTCATTCAACCCATATAAATCTGGATCTTTTTGGTAATTGTATGTATCGCGATCGTAAGTCACACCGCTGGTTGGAGAACGAAATACACTACGTACCTTTTCTTCGTAATCATTATTAACGAGTGCGTCTTCTGTATGATCGGGTAAACCTTCTATTTGCTGTCTGCTTAACCCATCAACATAGACGCGTCTTTCTGGATAACTGATTCGGCAAAGACCAATTGGTAGTAAAATTTTCTTGCTAACAAAATCTAAGCTTATATCAATAATTAAATACCGGAAATGACCATCATCATCAACTAAAACGTCAGCAACTGAGCCAACTCTGTCCCCTCCGTCAGTATAAAGATCCAGCGCTTTCAGATCGTCTCCACCAAAAGTATCTCGATAATTTTGGTCAAAATGTTCAAGTTTATGAAGAGGCATACGCTGTTCCTAAGTTGTTTATAAGGTTTATTTGCTAGTGTAAAAAATATTGCGCTAAGTATCCTCCTGCTGGCGACTGAGTTCAATGGAGATATTTGAAGATTTATTTTTTAGATTGTTAGGGTAATACTCAAGCTGAACACTATTAATCATCAATAGAGATATAACTAAAGTTATAAAAAACAAGACCCTATATTGAAATAAAATATTTTTCAACTGGTTGAGGCGATCGCATCATGGCGATATAGCGGTTCTCATAATAAAACAGCCCTGCATTTTCAGGGGATTGGGCGATCTCGTCTGCGTAAGCCCTAATTAAGAGCTAATACTGAAACAATGGGAATAGACACTACAGAACCATGCAGATTATGAGTGAACTTCCAAATAGTCTTGAAGATGCGATCGCCCAATCTCGTACAGCCGTCCAAGCTGCCCTTGCAGATGGCTGTACTCGCTTACAAGTTGAGTTCCTGTTCCCGGAACTGAAGTTTATGCCGGTGGCGGAACAATTTCTGCCGGCATTTACAGATTACGATTCCCGTTTGAAGATTTTCTTTGCTGACGCTGGCGCTGCGGCCCTAGCCCGGCGTGATTGGGTAGATGCACCATTTCAAATTTTGGATATTGGTACGGGTAGGGCTGCTTCCTTGCAGACAAAAATTCAGCCAGAGGATGAAATTTTCTTATTCATCACCCCCACATCGGTAGAAGTGCCGCAGTTGGAAAAGCTGTGTGAAGTAATAGGCGATCGCCCTTTAGTCTTGTTAAATCCTCGCTTAGAAGATTCTGGAACCGTGGGCATTGGTTATACAGCGAGAAAAATCCGCGATCGCTTTATCAGTACCATTGAATCCGCCTATTACGTGCGCCCCATAGACGAGCAAAGTGCCCTATATCGCTGCTACCCAGGACAGTGGGAAGTTTGGCTAGAAACTGGCGGCGAATATCAAAGAATTGCCGAATTACCCACAAAACCATCTGGTGATGATTTGGATCTGATTCTTTTAAAAGGACAACCGCAAACAACAACAGATGCGACACCTGCGAGAAAGCCCAGTGTGTTTAAAAGTTTGCAACGGTTTTTAAAAGCTTTGAGTAGTTAGTGGGACTTAGACAAAAAACACCCAGAAAATAGTCTCAAACCACATGCACGGTTCTTAGGGAAGTGCGGAGGGGCGACCCTCCAATCTTACCCGCTCTCTTACTAGCCGTTACCTAACTAAAAGCTACTGCTGCTGCCAGAATCACAGCTACTGCTGCTGCCAGAATCATTGCTACTACTACTGCTGGAGTCACAGCTACTGCTGCCAGAATCATTGCTACTGCTACTACTGGAGTCATAGCTACTGCTGGAATCATTTCCTCCAGTATTGCCAACATACCAACTACTGTCGCTGTTACTAAAAGAGTTACCATTGCTTGTACAACTTTTATGAGAACTGTTTCTACCAGATGAAGTAGCACCTTTGATGAGAGCGATGAAGCCCAGTACAATCAGTAAAAATATAATTAAGCTCCACATAGTTTTTATGCTGAGGTAATGATTGCTATAACTAACTTCAATTTCTTTGGCTGTGATTACAGATTTCATCTAACTTGACAGAGCAAGAATTAATTGATGCTGTAGCCTATTACGAAGTTTAGTCTTTATCCCACAGCATAATCTGTATACTGCCGGATGTAAGGCGGGTGAAATCCAACGACAATATCTTGTTTTGCTACTCCCATTGCCACCAGCTGCTCGCCTACATCCTCTTCTGTACCATTCCACTGAATCCAAATTTTGCCGTTTTTGATATCAAAATGCATCACAGGGCCAAAAACCCTATGTCTATTTTGCCAACCAATATATATCAATTGGTAATGGTCTTGTTCTCCGTCAAAAATTGTTTGAGCTTCAATTTCATTATTAGAGGATACACGTTGAGCATATTGTGTAAGTAATTGCCGAATACACTCTCGATATTTATCTAAATCTGCCATCGGATAATTTCCTCCGTTTCCACATCATAAACTATCAGATTGATTTGACTGCGCTGGATAATAGTTTTAATAAATGGTTTATTTAAAAAATCGTTATAAGTATTTAAAGGCACTGCTAAATACAAAACTCGTTCAGAACCTATTTCTTCTAACGCATATCGATAATTAATAAACTGCCCCACCGCAGTATGAAATTCAGAAATAGTTGAAGTGCCGATAAAACTTTTAACTTCAACCGCTATTATTTCTCCCTCTCTTTCTGCCGCAATAATTCTTTCTGCTCCCAAATCAATGTACATATCGGTAATATTTTCTATGCGAATTAGCAAAGGGTCATGAGTAATTCGCCACCCGTTCTTCTGTAATGCCGATTTCACAACATTGTGAAATTTATCTCTAGCTGACATAAACTATTTTCTCAGCCTGTATGAGCATTCTAAATATATTTTTTGCCAAATAGACGCGATTAATCGCGTCCATACAACTTTTTTAATTCGCTTGCAACGGTGCATTTAATACTTTCTCTATGCGATCGCGCGTTTCTAATAAGTGCGCTTTGGTATATTCATCCTCGGAATTAACTCCCTTAAGTTTTTCATCAAGCTGTTTGAGTTTATACCAAGCTAGAGTCCGAGCATCTTCGGGAACATGCTCTTTTCGCAATACCATACTGGTCAAAATGTCCAGATATTGACGCTGCAAGCCTCGCCGCAAACTAGCGATCTTCATCGGTTTAGCTTTTGGTTGGATGACTTCCGTCCAAATACCTGATTGCAAAGTGTCAAATAGTTCAGGTAGAGTCAGTGCTTTTCCTTCAGGAGTTTTGAGTTCAATATCCTTGAGACGAGAGAGGCGATCGCCTGAGAGTAAATCTCGCAACACAGAACCTTGCATCAGTAGCACCAAGTCATGAATGGGAAAATCCAAACGACCAACTTGTGGAGAACTACCCCAATGTCGCCAACGAGAAGGTGCTAATTTATTCAGTAATTCTGGTGAAAAACTGAGGGCATCTTCTGCAAATACATATTTTTGTAGCGTCTCTAAAGCTTGGCGTTGTTTTTCAACTGCTACTGGTTCAAATGGTAAACGGCGTTGCGGAACTCCAGAGACTTTCTCGGCAGGTATCTCGCTGGGGTGAATGCGATAGAAAGATTGTCCTCCGATGTATTTTGTGGTGAAATATATTTGCTGGAAATAGTTACCCAATACTGTGCTAAAACGTTCGCTCACATCGCTGTAACTATCACCAGCCATTGGGAAACGCTTATCAAGACGTTCCCACATCACCCGCGAATTATTCAATTGCCACTGAGAATAAAGCAGCACATTACCGCTATTATCCCAAGCATTAGCGGTTGGGTCGAGGTCATATACATCTTCATCTGTAGAATAACTCAACTCTGGCTTGTAAGATTGGGCAGCAATTTCCTCCAAAATTGGCTTTTCTGCTAAAGGAGTTGATGTCTGAATTGTTGTGTAGCCATACTTAATTGCCCATTCATCATAAACCCCCACCATAGTAGGAAAATAATCTCCTTGTTTTGTACCTTGAGGGGCGATATTTGGGGGAATATAGTCCATAACAGAAGTTGTCAGACCTTTATTTTTGGTAACTTCTGTATTATTCATCTCCTGTGCTGGTAGCAGTGTACTACCACGGAAGTTATGACGTAAGCCAAGAGTATGTCCAACTTCGTGAGCGATGATTAAACGTAAATACTGATTAATATATTCTTTTACCTTGTCTGGAGTAGCTATAGTATCAGCCAGCAGAGACATTGCCAGGGAACCAAAGGCAAACTGGTTAGCAGCTTCCATCCCGTAGCATAAATCGTACTCGCCTGCCATTTTTGATAAACGATTCAACAACCCCTCTTGTCCTTGCATTTTCTGGGGAACACCATTGTTTTTCCCATCTAAACCATTAGCGCAAAGTAGACGATTTTGCATCAAAGCTGATAAAGTCGTGCGATTTTCTGTTTGGCTGGGTTGAACGATTTTGCGATATTCACCCTTGAGTGCCCGGATAAAGCTAGCATCTACAAGAATGTCTGCATCCAAAATTTCTCCTGTCAATGGGTTAACGCGGGATGGCCCCATTGCAAAGTATCCATCGACTGTATTAATCCAGCGAATCGTGTTGTAACGAATATCTGCCGGGTCCCAGGTAGCATCATCTGGCATTTGGCGGACTTCAATCGCATCCTTGAATCCGGCTTTGAGAAAGGCTTTGTTCCACATGAGAACGCCTTCTTTCATCGCATCGCGGTATTCTAAGGGCACAGCGTTATCAATCCAGAAAACAATCGGTTTTTTGGGGTGAGAAATAACTGCTTTCGGGTCTTGTTTTTCTAAATGCCAGCGATTTATATAGCGGACAAAAGAATCGCCGCGATCGTCGTCTTTGGATAAATCTTGGTAGGCGGTGATGAAATAGCCGATGCGATCGTCAGCAAAGCGTGGTCGATAATCTTGATCGGGTAGTTGGGAGAAACTGTAGTGGACGCGCAAGGTAAAGCCACGGTTGTCAGCTAGCGACCCAAAGCTTGCAATTTCATTGTTGGGGTCAACGCTATTAGAGTAATTCAAAACTGATTCAACTTCTAAGTTTTGGGGAAAGGCTTTAGCAGTACCAAAATAGGACTGGCTTGCAGTTTTTGGAACTCCTAAACCTACAGATAATCCAGCTAAGTCTGTGAGTAACAAATCTTCCAAGTCAATGAGAAGGGTTTTGCGTTCTGGATGAATGCTTTTAATTGAAATGTTGTAGAGAACAGAGTCACTAAACGATCGCGTCAGCGATCGCACCTGGGGATCTCCCTCACGAGTGCGAAAATTCACATTGCGGATGACAAAGTGTAATTTATCATCCACCCGTTGGAAATAAAATAAAAAATCTTGCAGAGGCATACCACTGTAAATACCCCGTTCGCCAATACCCGATTCCAAGGTTGCCGTAGCTAGGTAATTTTTATTAAGTTGTTCTGGTTTAATTTCTAGATAAATCTTATTCTTTTCTTTATTCCGATAAAGTGTGAACAAACCCCCTGACTTTTGGGTATTTTTAATTACTTCGTTAAATGGCTCTAAATCATCCTTTGCTGCTGGTCTCTTGGTATTACTAGGCTTTATATTCGGTTTTTCTGGGGCTTTTGCAACTTGTAAAAATGGTTGCTGACCTGCTTGTTTCAGATTTTCTACTATCCAAATAAACGGTTGAGGCTGTACATGTTTATTTTGATTAACTACCCAAACGTGATTTGACGGTAGCCTCTGTTTCTGAGGAATATTAATATTATTTGATGATAAGGCTGGGATTTTAGTTGAAGAAGTTTCTGTAGATAACTGACTATTGGATTTCTCTCGACTTCTGACTGTAACCACATCTTCTCCAACAATATGCTTGGCTGTATCAACATTGTTAAGAAACGGTGACTTAGCGCTAGCTGTTGCTATCCCTAAAAATAAACTATGTAACAAAATTATATAGAAGGTTAATCTGTTCATCGCATTTATTACCTGATAACTATCTCTGGTTAATTTTTAACTTTTGCAAAGCCATATAGCCTGCCCTATAACGATTATCTTAGCTGCTTTATATTAGGCAAAAAAACTTTTGACCTAAATTTTAGTTGCCATGTTTCAGCTTTGTTGTGCTGTTTTAGTGTGGGATTCTTCCTAACAATTGCATTTTCCACAAACAGTAAGTATTATTTTTACATCAGACTAGAAAATTTCTTGGAGAAAAAGTATAACAAATTAGCTAAATCATAGAATTAGTTGAGCTTGGAAATAATTTTTAAGTTAACACTTTAGTTACATCATGAGAGGAAGCTTAAGGCAACTAGAGGTGAGCGAGAAGCCTCCACCCAGAAACGCCGTTGGCAAATTCATCAGAAGTAGCCCGCCGTAAACATCGCCAACTCATGATTTTTTTACTATAGTATTTATTTATACTATTGATGGTTGGCAATGCAAAGCAAATTAGCATAGAAAAGTTTTTAATTCAGGATTATCAAAAACAGTTATTTAAATGTAACAACGGAAACAAAAATGTCAACATATTTATCTCAAGTTTGGCAGCTGCTGAGAAATTATGTGAGTGGTACAAGGTTACAAGAGATGCCAAAGACCACATCGCTAGAAACTGAAGCAGTTTTACCTCTAGGAAAAAATATTAAAGAACCAGATAAAAGCGTTAGATTAGCTCAAGATAATTTGCAGGAATATTTATACTCTCCAAGACTGCAAAAAAGCTTAGAAAAATGGACAATACCAAAGAACGGTTTGACTTCTCAGATAGACGATCGCACATTGGACACTTTACCCACTGGGTTTTGCTTTAAAGTATGCGATCGCCAGATGCATGAAGAGATTTATGATTTATTGGGCAATGCTGCCCTGAAACCTGAAATAGTCAACCAACTAATGGAATTGGTTGTGACTGGTCAAAAAATTCGTCCAGAATTGCTTTTTGGGCGGCTAGAAGACTTTTATCGTCGCTGGTGTCAGGGAGAATTTATCGATGGCACACCAGATGATAACCTGCCTCAGAAAACAAAGTTCAAGCTAGCGGCACAAAATATTGCGATCGGGTTGAGACAGATAGACATATATACAGGGCTGAACGTACTGATTTTATTACTAGAGTTACACCGTTACGCCCAAGGGCAAGATGAACTCAAACAAAAAATTATCTTCTATCCATCTGCCCAACCGGACACAGACAATTTTTTCACATCCCAACTGCTGCGGATTATCAATTATAGCGATGCCCTAGAAATTGGCAACTTTAGCAGTATAGTCGGACAATTCCTCAAAGGCGGCAACTTTCGCAATGCTTACCTCGGTGATGCCAACCTTACTGGTGCAGACTTTAGCGGTGCTGACCTCAGTCAAGCTTATCTCGGCGATGCCAACTTAACTGGCGTAAACTTCAGTGGTGCCAACCTTAGCGGTGCCAACCTTGGCGATGCCAACCTCAGCGGTGCCAACCTCAGCGGTGTTAACCTCAGTGGTGCCGACCTCAGCAGCACCAACCTCAGTGGTGCTAACCTTAGCTGTGCCAACCTTAGCCGCGCTGACCTCAATCGCGCCGACCTTAGCAATACCAACCTTAGCCGCGCCGACCTTAGCCGTGCCGACCTCAACCGCGCCGACCTTAGCAGCACTAATCTCAGCCATGCTGACCTAAGTAACGCCATCCTTTTCGGTGCAAATCTGAGTGAAGCTAACCTTAATAGTGTCAGCCTCAGCCATGCCGACCTTTGCCGCGCCGACCTAAGTGGTGCTGATTTGAGTCATGCCATCCTCAACGGTACTAACCTCAGTGACACAATTCTTTTCAGTACCAACCTCAGCGATGCTATCCTGGTTGCCGCAGACCTCAGCTATGCCAAACTTAACGGTGCCAAACTTAATAATGCCAGACTTAACGGTGCAATGTTCTTAGGTGCCGACCTCAGCGGTGTAGACCTAAGTCGGGTGATTCTCAACGAGGCTGACCTCAGTGGCGTAATTCTCAACGACGCCGACCTCAGTGGTGCTGACCTCACCGATGCGATCCTGTTTGGCACAGATTTCAGCTATGCCAATCTTAATAATGCTAACCTCAGTGGCAGTAACCTCAGTGGTGCTATCCTCAACGGCGCGGATCTTAGCCATAGCAACCTCAGTTACGCCATTCTGGGTGGTGCAGACCTCAGCGACGCCAATCTTGAAGAGATGATCTGGGGTAAAAAGCAGCAGTGGGAAGGAGTGCGGGGATTAGAAACAGCAGTTAATGTACCGGAGTCCTTGAAGGAAGAACTGGGACTGAATTGAGATGAGGCGAGATTTTATCCTAAACTTTAAAAAGCCAATACATTTATGTATAGGTTTCTCCACACAACTAGAAAGCCCCCAGATAAATCCAGGGGCTTGGGTAATTTTGGTTGCGATCGCCTACAGTCGTTATGCGATCGCAATCTACGGTAAATGCACTCTAAAATACTTAATTAATTACGGTGATTATTGCTGTAGTGAACCCTTGTACCTGCCCACAGCAACTTCTCCCGTAGCGTCTGATAGTAGGAATTGTTCTCGCGCAAAATAATAAATTTAGCCCGACACTCTGCCATCCGCACATCAACACGGTGTCCAGGCCAAATTGAAGTTCCCAAAACCCCATCTGTCCACAGCTTGGTACTCAAATCGTAATCCCCCAAAGGCCAAATACTCACCACAGAACCAGGGGGTAAAACGAGGGGACGACTAGAAAGGCTCATTGCACAAATAGGAGTAATGGTAAGCGCCTCCATACCATCATGCATAATTGGCCCATTCGCAGAAACGGTATAACCTGTGGAACCTGTAGGAGTGGAAATAATCAATCCATCCCCGACGTATTGATCGACTACCTCACCATCGATTTCCATTTCCAGAATTGAGGTGATCATTCGGTCAGCGGAGGCGGGTTTGACACAGAATTCATTCAAAGCCAGGTAACGTTCGCTCACTGGTTCTAAATTAGATCCATGACCCTCATACACCGCAGCTTGCAACATCATCCGTCGTTGGATAGCATAACGATCCTCAAACAGCCGATCCCAAACTTTCTCTGTATCCTGAAACTCTTCCACTGACTCAGTTAAAAACCCCAGATGACCTCCCACATTCACTCCCAGAATTGGGATACCAGCTGGGGCTAAATGTCTGGCACCAGTTAAAACAGTACCATCGCCACCGAGAACCAAAGCGAGATCGATTGGTTGACCCGCCGAAGCCAAAAAGACTGGATAGGGGTTGTCTTTCGGCCCGCTAGGCCCCATCAACACTTGGCAATCGCGGCTTTCTAGTTGTTTCGCACAGAGTTCTGCCCATTGTTTACTCCGGGCATCTCGCGCTTTATAAGCAATGATTACCTGCTTGAGTTGCACGCACAATTACCACTTCAGGAGATTAAACTGCTCCATATCGACGGTATCGCGGTTGCGATAAATGGCCAGCACGATCGCTAAACCCACCGCCGCCTCGGCTGCGGCCACGGTAATCACAAATACTGTGAAAACCTGACCCTTAATTAATGTTGAGTCGAGGAAGTTGGAAAATGCCATTAAATTCAGATTAACAGCATTGAGCAGTAATTCAATTGACATCAGCACCCGCACAGCGTTGCGGCTAGTAATTAAACCGTAGATGCCGATGCAGAATAAAGCTGCTGCTAGTAATAAAAAGTACTGGAGTTGCATGAATCTGGGTATCCCTCCTGAAAAAGCTGGCTGTTTATCTGCGATTCCGGTCGCAAATATTACTCTTTGGTTTCGCTGGTTGTTGATACTAGTTCTCTGGGGCGTTCTTGCAAAGTCAAAACGGTTTGCCCCAGATCGGATCGTGTCAGTTGATCTGGCAAATACTCACGACGTGCCAAAATAATTGCTCCTACCATCGCTATCAGCAGCAAAATGGAAGCCAGTTCAAAAGGTAGTAAAAAGTCAGTGAAGAAATGCTCTCCAATCAAAACTATAGAACTTTCACCACCCGCTACAGGAGCAGTTGAGTACGCCCAAGGAGTAGCCAGCACCATCGTACTTAAAAGACCAAACAATCCTACACTGATTACACCCGTAAGTACTTTCCGCACCCAAGAGTTAGGAAATGCTACAAAATCCTGCCGCTTGTTCACCAACATAATGGCAAACAAAATCAGCACGTTAACCGCCCCAACGTAAATTAATATTTGTGCAGCTGCAACAAAATCAGCATTTAGCAACAGGTAGATTCCCGCTATGCTGATGAACACACCCCCCAGCAAAAAGGCAGAGTAAACGATGTTGGAGAACAGCACTACACCAATGGCCGCCCCAATCATCATCACGCCTAATATGCCAAGCGATACAAACTGTACTCCTTCTGCTAGATTCACTGTTTTTTGTGTCCTTAGTCAATTGTCATTGGTCATTAGTCATTGGTCATTGGTCATTAGTCATTGGTCATTAGTCATTGGTCATTAGTCATTGGTCATTAGTCATTAGTCAAATAACAAAAGACAAAGGACAAATGACAATGGACAAATGACATTTATTTTTCTGTTTGCTCTACCAAGTCTTCTGGACGTGCGCCTGCACGCGGTGCATCTGCTGGTAGTCCGTGGGGTTCGAGAACGCCTTTGGGTAGGTAAACTAGTTCGCGCAGTGGTGTAACCATTGGATCATCTGTTACCTTGTAGGGCAGACGACCTAGCGCTACGTTGTCATAGTTCAATTCATGGCGATCGTAAGTGGAAAGCTCATATTCTTCTGTCATCGATAGACAGTTAGTGGGGCAAAATTCCACACAATTACCGCAAAAGATACAAACTCCAAAGTCAATGCTGTAGTGGTTGAGTTTTTTCTTTTTGCTGGCCTTGTCGAATTCCCAATCTACTACAGGCAGGTTAATTGGACAAACCCGAACGCAAACTTCACAAGCGATGCACTTATCAAATTCAAAGTGAATCCTACCGCGAAACCGTTCGCCAGGAATTAGTTTCTCGTAGGGGTACTGTACTGTAATTGGACGCCGCCGCATGTGGTCGAAGGTGACAGAAAGTCCCTGACCAATGTAACGCGCAGCTTGTACTGTTTCTTTGGCGTAATCACCAACTTGTTTTAGGAACTTTAGCATTTTGTGTCTCTCTCTTTTGGATTTTGGATTTTTGGATTTTAGATTTCAGATTCAATCTAAAATCTAAAATCTAAAATCTAAAATTGGTTTACCCGCCGAAGGCGAAGGGAAAGGCTAGTTTCAGGGCGGCGGTTAATAGCAGATTAACCAAACCAACTGGCAACAAAAACTTCCATCCTAAATCTAACAGTTGGTCAATCCGTACCCGTGGCACTGTCCAGCGCAACAGGATGGCGACAAACACTAGTAAATAGGCTTTGAACACGGTCATGGTGATCCCCAAAGCCGCAGTTACTATCTGGAACACGGGATTTACTTCACTGACTCCCAGCCAACCAGCGATGAGGTTAAGGGGAATAGGAAAGTCCCAACCGCCCAGGTAGAGAATTGCTACTAGTAGGGAAGAAAGGATCAAGTTAACGTAGGAACCCAGGTAGAACAGACCAAATTTCATACCTGAGTATTCAGTCTGATAGCCTGCGACGATTTCTTCTTCCGCTTCGGGTAAGTCAAAAGGTAATCGTTCGCATTCAGCCAGGGCGGCTATCCAAAAGATCAGAAAACCTATTGGTTGTCGCCAAATGTTCCAGCCTAAGATGCCGTAGCCAGACTGCTGATTGACAATATCAACGGTGTCAAGGCTATTAGACATCATAGCGATCGCTAACACCGCCAATGCCAAAGGAATTTCATAACTAATAGATTGCGCTGCTGCCCGCAAGCCCCCTAAGAGGGAGTATTTGTTATTAGATGCATAACCAGCCATCAGCAAGCCAATGGGTTGAATGCTTGACAAGGCAATCCACAAGAATACGCCCATGCCCACATTGCTAATTACGATATTCTGTCCAAAGGGCACAATCAGGAACGACAGAAACACCGGAATTACAACAATAATGGGACCGAGGGTAAACAGCCAGGGATCAGACTTGGCTGGTACTATATCTTCTTTAAATACCAGCTTCAGACCATCCGCTACAGGCACCAGTAACCCGAAAGGACCCTGGTATTCTGGCCCAATTCGCTGCTGTGCAGAGGCAGAAATTTTCCGTTCTAACCAAGTAGCAACTAATACCCCCACTGTTGCCCCAATCAGCATCAGTATCATTGGCAGCGGCATCCAAATCGCTTTGGCTGTTCCTGCTGGTATACCTAAATCCCGGAGGGATTCAATAAAAGTTCCTTGGAGGTCAATTCCTGAATTCATGTTTCCGCTCTTTAAGACATCGAGTCATGGTGAGTTACAACTATTAGTTAAATTAATACCTGTAAATTCACCCATTTTTAATTTTTGCTGTGATGACGCCCGATTGAAGATTTGTTGCCAATTCCCATGCCTAGTATATCGTTGGATGGTTTGACCACCCTGAAGCGAGATGAGAATTCTACTT
>JADEXV010000490.1 GCA_015206945.1 Nostocales cyanobacterium LEGE 12452
TCAGGATATGTCTGTTTCTGTTTCTTTGTATCCGTCCGGTAAAACCCGTATTGCCGGACGGATACTGTTAACGTTTCTCATTGCGATCTTTCTGAGCAGTTGCAATCCGCAAGAAAATACTTCCCAAAATAGGCATCCACAAGAGCCGCTAAGGCCGTACCCCTATTACAGTGAGGATATTGAATTCTCTAATTCAAAAACTGGTGACGTACTCGCCGGAACCTTAACACTGCCCCAAAAAACAGGTGTGTATCCCGCCGTCGTATTAATCACTGGAAGTGGCCCGCAAAACAGAGATGAAGAGGTGGGTGGTGGGCATAAGCCTTTTCTTGTATTGGCCGATCATCTTACAAAGCAAGGAATTGCAGTACTCAGGTTTGACGATAGAGGTGTAGGGAATTCTACCGGTGATTTTGCAAAGGCGACTTCAATGGATTTCGCTGATGACGTAGAAAGTGCGGTTGAATACCTGAAAACCAGAAAGGAAATCGAGGCGAGTAAAATAGGTCTTATTGGCCATAGTGAAGGAGGGACAATCGCGGCAATAGTGGCGAGCCGTTCGCAGGACATTGATTTTATTACGCTGCTAGCAGCCCCGGGAATTAGGGGCGATTCGCTAATGCTTATTCAAATTGGACTGGTGGGGAATAGTATAGGCCTTTCACAATCGGAGATTCTGCAAGCAAAAGAGATGAGTTCCGCAGCCTATAAAGTTGTTCAAAGTACGGAAAATGCGGAAGAACGAAATGCGAAGCTGACCATTTTGGCAGAGAATGCCTTTCAGAACTTTCCGAAGAAGTTAATGCCCGCGAACATTACAAAGGCCCAGTTCGTAAGCGAGCAGGTGGCAGCAGTTACCACGCCATGGTGGATATTCTTTTTGAAGTATGACCCCGCCTCGTCACTCGCCAAAGTCACTTGCCCAGTTCTGGCTTTGAATGGGGATAGAGACGTACAAGTCACTCCCAAGGAGAACCTAGCAGCTATCACCAATTCCCTGAGGAATCTCAATGGTAAAGTAACTATAAAGGAAATGCCGGGCCTGAATCATTTCTTTCAGGAATGCAGTGAATGCACAATGCAGGAGTATGCCAAGCTGAAACAAACATTTTCCCCGAAGGCCCTGGACCAAATATCAACTTGGATTTTAGAGGTTATCCGATAAAAAGTGGCACGATTTCCACGTTCACGCGCAGCTTCTTAATTGCTGGCGCCAAAATTTTGTCCATCACGCCGACGAACGCCTTAATGATGTTGAGCCGACGTCTAAGATATGCGTCGAAAACCTCGCGCATGCTCAATATGCATAGCCGGGCGTTTGTGTGTTTTAACCGCATAATTTCTTCCCGTATAGGCAAAGCTATGCCAATCCGTTTACACTGAAATCATAATACTTTAGGGACTTCAGGTTAATCTTAAAATTGAAGTAACAGCTACCTCCGTCACTGACGGAAAGAATTTCATTCCTCCAAGGCTTCGAGAAGTCGTCACAAAAGCAGTTTATCCATACTTCTTTTTCTCCATTGCGATTTACTACCGCTACCAGTTGTTTTTTGTAGAGTCGACCGACAAGGTCAATTTTCATGAATTGTAAATCTTGCCTGATCGTCTTATTGTAATTTGCTACGCATACGAGAAATAAACTATCAATTTGTTCAAGGTCCCGAGGTGTCAGTGTTGCTGGTGATGCGTTCTTGTCAAAGATATACAGCATTTCCGTCGCGTCGAATTTAATCGTTGCAATTGTGGTATCTGTCACGGCGGCGTTGGCAGCTACTTCGGACTTATCTTCTCCGTTTGATTCGTCTTTTTGGCAAGATAGTAGGCCTATTAATAAT